>JAPYTY010000007.1 GCA_029942065.1 Acidobacteriota bacterium
GACAAGGCGTGCGATGTAGGGCCCCGCAGGCATACTATTGCAGTACGCCGAGGAGCCCAAGGAAGCACAACGCAGTCAGTGCGGATGACTGCGGCCCTGCAGTAGACAATTCATGAATAATCCGGGTTAAACGACGCGTTTCTTCAGGCCGGGGCTCAGCGAGGCTTTTCTCCGCGGGTGAAGCCCGCTTCTCCAAGCGGAACGTCCAGTGACGCGTTTTTCCTGGCTTCAAAAATATTGCTGGAAGGCCACGAACAGGGTGCTGGGTATGGACCCGTACTCGCTGCGGGGGACGCCCTGGGGCAGGAACTCCTGTCCAAGACTCACCTGTCCGCCCAGAAGCAGTACCGAGTTGTTGCCGGTAGACCAGCTAAAGGTTGGGATCCACAGGGCGGAGGGATCCTGCCAGTTCACCAGAAGTGAATTGCTGAGGGTTCCCAGGGGATGGAATTGCCAGGCCGTTGAAAACCCTGAATACCACCTTCCCAGGCCGTTGACTTCGCCCCGCAGGATTCGATCAGCTGCAGCCAGGGCAAGGTACTCGGAAGGCCGGCTGGTGCCATACCCGTTGAAGGACCATTCCAGAGTGACGGAAAAGGTCGGTGCAAGCTGGCGGTTTACCCCCGCTGCCGCCCGCCAGAAGGTCCGCCGATCTCGAAGTCGATCGGCTGCATCGCCGGATTGTGTCCAGTTCACTTCCCCTCTGACTCCGGTTCCAGAAACATCCGCTGTGAAGAACCCTCCACCCACGGTGTCCCGGTGAAACTTCCCTCCCATCAGTCCCACATCAACGGGTCCCAGATAGATCCTGGCCAGAGCTCCCAGCGTTCCGTCCCGCTTCAACGAAGATCCCAGAACGCCGCCGATGACTTCCAACTCGGAATAGTCTCCCAACGGAATGGTGGCGCGGATCGCATCAATTCCGGGCTTGTAGTCGCGATCCACACGGCGGGGCGAAAAGGGTGCGAACAGATCCAGTGCCGGCCAGAAATAGGTAACGCCCCAGGTGACAGCCTGGCGTCCTGCCACGACTCTGATCGAATCGAAATCGAACTGGAGGTTGAGGCGATCCAGGCTACCGTCGAAATCCACCCGAGGACTGTCGGTGAAATTGTGATCCAGGGGCAAGTAGGTCGGAGTGAAATCCGTGGCCAGCTGTGAGGTTCCGCCGAGCGTGGGGGAGGCGAATTGCAAAAGGGGGTGGACCTCCAGTTCGAGGTGTCGAGTGAAGGAAGTTTCCAGAGCTAAGCGAAGGATCCATAGTTTGGTGTTGCGCCGTCCTGAGAAGAGATTCTGCACCTGGGGCTGGGCCTCATCGGGCAGCACCTCCTCCAATTCCAGAAACTGGTAGCCTCGGATGGAGCCGCCCCACTTGAACTCCTGACCCAACAACGGTGCGGTCCCTGTGAACAGACCCACCAGGGCGGCCAGGGCCAGAGTTCTGGTCGATACCGAAGAAAAATCACCCATGACTCGGTTGAGGTTCATCTCGGTCCACCCGGCCGTCAACCAGATGAATGATCCGATGAGCCCGCTTCATGACGCGCGGATCATGGGTGGAAAAAAGGAATGTGGTCGCATGCTCCTGATTGAGTTTTTCCATGAGTTTCAGTAACGACAGGGCTGTCTCACTATCCAGATTAGCCGTCGGTTCATCGGCCAGTACCAGCGCAGGTTCGGCAGCGATGGCCCGGGCCACAGCCACGCGCTGCTGCTGCCCACCGGAGAGTTCCGAGGGACGGCGTTTCTCAAGTCCGGCCAGGCCCACTTCCTCCAGGATCTGAAGGACTGCTGTTTTCCTTTTTTGCCTGGGCACACCCCGCAGCAGGAGAATCAACTCGGCATTTTCCTCGGCGTTCAAAACGGGAACCAGATTGTAGGATTGAAAGATGAAGCCCACTTCTTCCAGGCGAAGGCGCGCCAGTGCATGGGTATTCATCGAGTTCAGGTAATGATCTCGAATCCACACCTTGCCCTGGGTGGGACGATCCAGTCCCACCGCCACATTCAGAAGCGTCGTCTTTCCCGACCCGGAGGGTCCGGCAATCGCTACGAACTCTCCCTTCTCGAGGGACAACGTGACGTTGTCCAGGGCTCGCACGGTTTCCTGGCCCTGCTCGTACATCCTCGAAACATCTTGAAGCCGCAGGATCATTTCTTTACTGCCCATAGGTCAGGTCCTTCCCAGCAGGTGGATATTGCCTGATCTGGCGGCTCGCCACGCCGGAGCCAGACCGAGGGTCAGCGTCAAAAGAAAAACCAGTGCCAGTGAGGAGAAAATCCGCCCTGCGGAAAGGTCCGAGTAAATAACCGGATCAAAGGTCACTCCCACGGCCGAGAGCTCCCCCGAATAAAAAAGGTCCAGGGGCAGGCCATGAATATTCAGGTACAGATGCAGGGCATATCCGATTCCGAAACCCCCCAGACCTGAGAGCGCGGCCATGAAAGTGGCTTCCAGCAGGATCATTAAAAACCTTTTGATCGGCGTGAGTCCCAGAGAATGAAGCAAGCCAAACTCCTTGCCTCGTTCCAGGACCGACATGAGCAGGGTGTTCAATACCGTGAAAGCGATGAGCAGGAACAGTACGATGTTCATGATGTAGTTGCCGCCATTGTCAATCCGAATAAAGTCGACCAGCTCCGGCATGGCCTCCCCCCAGCTCAGGACCTCCAGCGAAGGGAGCCGTTTTTTTCCCATTTCCGCTACCTGAGTTGAGGGCCCCGAGTGGCTCATCAAAATGGCTACTTGATGAATTCCCTCGCCCAGGTTCAGGAACTCCTGGGAAGCGGCCAGGGGCAGTAGGACCAGAGTCTGATCGGATTCCTCCAGACCGGTTCGCAGAATCCCCTTGACCCGCACCAGTTGAGATTGAATTTCAGTGCTGCCGGCGCCCTGAGCCATCAAAACCATTTTCTCTCCCACTCCGAGATCCAGTCTTTGAGCCACCCCCTCTCCTAAAATAACCTCATTCCCGCTCATCGAATCCAGAAAATCCCCTGCGATCAACTTGTCATCGAAGCGTGAGGCCACTCTTTCGCTTTGCGGTTCGATGCCGATGATCTGAACGCCGGCTGAACCGTCCGATGAAGAGGCCAGGCCGGAGGCATAGGTGCGCATCAGAATGTGCTGGATGGGAAAGAGTGGTTCCATGTCCCTGATCCACTCCTCGGCGCGCTGCTTCTGAGCGATGTCCAGAAGCCTGTCGATTCCACCCTTGGCGTGATACTCCTTTTGCTGGATCACAACATGTCCGGATCCCATGCGGACGGCAGCTTCAATCATCTGGTTGTGCCCTCCATCGCCGATTCCGAAGAAGATCAGTAGTAAGGCCAATCCCAGAGAAATCGTCACGACTGTCAAAACGGTGCGGCGAGGCTTCCGCCACAGGTTCCGCCAGGCAATCTTCAAAACGATCCACATAGCTGTCTAACCTTCCACAGGAGCCGCCAGGGCTTCAACCGGATCGAGCCGAGCCGCCCGCAGGGCGGGAAAGAAAGCCGCCAACAGGGTGGAGACCAGCAGGCCTACCGCCGACCACAAGACGTAATCCCAGTCCCAGACGGCTTTCAAAACGGGATCCATGCGGGTTCCCAGCATGGAAAGCTCGCCCGTCCAGCGAGTCAGATTCAGACCCCGAGTGGTCAGATACGCCATGGCCCAGGCTCCCAATCCCATTCCCGCTCCCAGGCCCAGCACTCCCAGAAAAAAGCTCTCCAGCAAAATCGAATTGACAATGGGCCAGGGCCGCATGCCCAGCGCGTTGACCAGGCCGATCTCCCGGGTCCGTTCAAAGACGGCCATCATCATGGTGTTTAGAACCCCCACCGCCACAAAAAGTGCGATGATCACGATCAGAAACCCGTACATTCCCCGAGCCAGCCCGATGTAATCTCTTAACTGGGGGGCCAGATCGCCCCAGCTCTGAACCACGCCGTCAGGCGGAAGAATCGCGGATTTATTCAGGCTGTCGGCAAACCCGTCGGCCGCCATGGGATCCTCGATGCTCATGGCGATTTCGTGGATCTGATCCGGATCGAGGACCAGCAGCTGCTGTAGATCCCGGAGAGGAAACACGGCCAGGCTGCGGTCCAGGTGGCGAAGTCCGGTGTGGAAAATTCCGGAGACATGGAAAAGATCGTTCCCCAGACTTCCGTCTACCGACTGTGTGACCACAGCAATCTCGGAACCCACCGTTGCCTCCAGTTCCTGGGCCAGCACGTCTCCCAGCAACAGGGGCTGATCTTCAGCTGAACCGGTCAGTTCTTCCGCCACCCCTTCAAGAAAAGAGGTCAATCCGGCTTCCAACTCCGGATCGACACCCATTAACTGGGCTCCGGCCGAGAGCTCTCCGGTTGACAGGAGCCCGAAGGCATAGACCCGAGGCGAGAGATGATCCAGCTCCAGAAGAGCCTTGAGTTGATCCATCCAATCCTCCAGGCCGCCGGGTGTTTCAGGACTCAGGGTATCGTAAAGACTGCGCTTTGGCAGGTAGTCGCGATGATGCAGCTGAGCATCGCCCAGCAAAAGTTCCGTGCCATTGCTCAACATCTGGTGTGCCAGGCCAACCATCAGCCCGATCAGGGTGATGAGAAAGGCAAAGCCGCAGGCCACGGCAGAAATAGTGATGAGGCTTCGCCTGGGGTTTCTCCACAAATTTCTCCATCCCAGGCGCAGGACGATCATTGCTATCTCCTCAAGGACGCCAGCGAGAAGGTCCCCTTTGGGATGGGAACGTCGAATTCGAGGTCGAGGTAAATCATCTCGGTGAATTCCTCCGGCTCGTCCTCGGGAACCATTCTGGACCTTGTCGGAACCAGTCGGCCGCCCATTTGTCGGTAGCGGGTAAAGGTCATGGTCCGTTTCAATTCGCCATCTTCACCGTAATAGGCGGCCCAGGTGGGCATCAAGTCCTGCTTGCGCACCTGGTAACGGATTTCCCCCCACACAACCGGAGCGTCCGGAAAAGGCGTCAAGGTGAACTCCCAGACCGGCAGACCCTCTCGCTCCCCCTGATAGGAGATTTCGATATCGTAGTCACGAATAAGTCGGGTATCCTTGACCAGGTCGTCATTGGTGAAATGGGAACCCATCCAGGAGGCCATCATCATGGATGCTGGAACCCGAATAGTGCGATTAATCTTTGGGAGATAGTTCCACATATCGGAGTTCACCTTCAGGGAGGCCACGCCCTCCTCTTTTTTAGGTTTTAGAACCCTGACCAGGGCCTTTTCGGTTCCCTCCGACCAGATCTCGAGCGTCATGTCCCGTTTCCAGCGGCGGGTCTGGACCGTCATCTGAATCGCTCCCCGGGAGGAGTCGCCGCGAAGCATCCGGTCGACCTGATCCACGATCTCCGCCGCGGTCAGCTGAGTGAAATCCTGCTGAGCCTGAAGGGGTCCGCTGGAAAGGGTCATCAGCAGGACCAACAGGTCGATATTTTTATGACTGAACATGACTTGCCTCTCCAGGTAGTGTTTCCCATAAGAAAACTCGCCCGTGTACCCTCATAATACCAGATGGGCTTGACCCCTATTTTGTTTCTGCTTTTCGGTGAAATCCAGCCGTTTGAAAGGGGGTGGGCTAGCTCTTCAGGAATTCTTCTACACGATCGGCCCACAGCCCAGACCGCACCAACTGAGGGGTTTCGAGGGTAAGATCCACTACAGTTGAAGGTTGAGGGTGTCGATCGATCTCTTCACCCTCCAGGAAGAGATCCACCTCGGCGGCCAGGAGACGGCGGAGTTCCTCCAGCGACTTCGGAGGATTCTGACCGGAAAGGTTGGCGCTGGTGGAAACCATGGCGCCGGGAATTGCCTCCATCCAGAGCTGGAGAAAAGGCAAGTCGGGCTGTCGTAATCCCACCTTTCCCTCACTTCCCAGAAGCGATTCCGGAAGCGAGATCTTGCCGTCCAAAAGCATCGTTACCGGACCGGGCCACAGTGCAGCAGACATCTCATAAAACACCTTAGGTATATCCTTACAAACATTGTCACAATAGGAGATATCAGGTATTATTTGGAGAAACCCTTTGGCCGGCGACCGACCTTTCAAGGCCAACAGGCGGTCCAGGGCTTCCGGGTTCATTGGGTCACAGGCTAGTCCGTAAACGGTGTCGGTAGGGTGCAAAACGATCTGTCCCCGCCGAATCGCCCGGGCCGCCGTCTCGATCATTTCAGATGAAGGGGAATGCACATCACAAAGCACAACCCGAACAAGATAACATGTTGGGGGGAGTACTGGTCTTCGACCAGTACGTTTCACGTTTCAGGTTTAACGTTTCACCTTGCCGGAATCCGCGCACTGAGGCGCCTCCCACATTCCAGACAGCCGTTCAGCTAAACAATCCAGGCTAAAATAAGGAGGCCGCATGATGGCTAGTAGGGGCGCACGGCGTGCGCCCCTACTACAGGCTGCAGGATTGTGCCGCCCTGGAACTTGACACGTGGAACGTGGAACCTGGAACGCGCGGGCCGAAGACCAGAGTCCGGGCCTCCTCCCACTCTCCCGGGCACACAAATGCACGAACTCGGCACATCCATGGTGTAAAATGGTCCGGAATTGCCAACTTCTGCCTCCCTCATTCAAAGCCGGCAAAATCCACACTACAAGCAGTGGCAGCAGTATGCCTCCCATCCGGAGCGTCCGGAATGCCCCTGGATTCCCATCGGGAGCAACAAACAAATCCTGGAACTCTCCCGTCAGCATCCGATTGAGCTTCTTCTCTTCTCGAATGAAACCGAGACCCCGGCACAGGCCCTGCTTTCCCAATCCCGCCAGTCTCAGCGTCTTTCAGCCGACTTGCTCCAGCAGCTCTCGAGTCTCCGGTCGTCTCAGCAGATGATGGCTTTTTTTGAAAAGCCAGTCTGGAGCCTGGAGGATTTGACACCCTGGGTCCTTTATCTGGACCAGCTTCAGGATCCAGGCAATCTGGGAACCCTCTTGAGAACGGCCCGCGCCACAGCCCTGTTCAGTGTGGCGACCAGCCCCGGAAGCGTTGCCTGCTTCAACTCCAAGGTGGTCCGTGCCTCGGCTGCCTCACTGTTTGCCGTCCCTTTCAGAGAAGGGCTCGAACTCGGGGAACTCAAGGACCGGGGATACGATCTCAGAGTGGCCACGCTCGAGCAGGGTCCGTCGCTTTTTGATGCCCGATTTGAACCCCCGCTGGCCATTGTCATCGGAAACGAGGGTTCCGGCCCGACGGCGTCCACCCTGGCAGTGGTTGACGACTCTTTTCACATCCCAATGGGGGAAGACTCCCAAAGCCTCAATGCGGCCGTTGCAGGTTCTCTGATCGCCTATGAAATTTTTCGTCGCGAAGGGAATCATGGATAACACGCTCTTCCCGACTCAGGAAGATCAGGCGGAGGTGTCTGGCGCCGAGGAACAGCCGCTGGCGGAACGAATTCGTCCGCGCCGGCTGGCAGATGTGGTCGGCCAGGAGCATCTTCTGGGAGAGGGCAAGATGCTCCGGGAAGTCGTTCGGTCCGACCAGGTCCCCTCCCTGATCCTGTGGGGGCCGCCCGGATCTGGAAAAACCACCCTGGCCAGGATCATCGCCCGCGAAACGAAAAGCCATTTTGTCTCCATGAGTGCCGTTCTGGCCGGGATCAAGGACGTACGCCAGGTGATCAAGGAGGCACAGGTTCAGCGGCAGGCCTACCACAAGCGAACCATCCTTTTCGTCGATGAGATTCATCGCTTCAACAAGGCCCAGCAGGATGCCTTTTTACCTCACGTGGAAGCGGGAGATCTGACCCTGATCGGCGCAACCACGGAGAACCCTTCTTTTGAAGTGATCTCTCCCCTGCTCTCCCGTTCCCGCGTCCTGGTTCTCGAGTCCCTCAACCATGAGAATGTGGTGAAGATCCTGGAGCGGGCCGCAGTCGATGACGAATTCGGCCTGGGAACCTGGAAGCTGGATCTGGAAAGGCCCGCACTGGAGCAGATCGCCCTGTTTGCCAACGGGGATGCGCGGATGGCGCTGAATGCGTTGGAGGTGGCCGCCCGCCTGGCTCGGCAGGAAAATTCCGAGCAGCCTGCGGTTACCCTGGCGGTGGTCGAACAGGCACTCCAGCGCCGGACCCTGCTTTACGACAAGGCCGGCGAGGAGCATTTCAATCTGATTTCAGCGCTTCACAAGTCCTTGCGCAACAGTGATGTCGACGCAGCTGTTTACTGGTTGGCGAGGATGCTCGAGGCCGGGGAAAATCCCCTGTACATTGCCCGCCGGATGGTTCGCTTTGCTTCCGAGGATGTGGGATTGGCTGATCCTCGAGCTCTGGGCTACGCCAACGACGCCATGCAGGCATTCAAATTTATCGGTCTTCCGGAGGGAAAGCTGGCACTGGCTCAGCTGGCCATCTATCTGGCCCAGGCACCCAAATCCAACGCCGTTTACAGCGCCTACCAGCGAGCTGAGCAGGACGTCCAGACAACGCTTAATGAGCCTGCTCCCCTGCACCTGCGCAATGCCCCCACCGGACTCATGAAAGACCTCGGTTATGGCCGGGGCTATCAGTACGCCCCTGACCTGCCCGAAGGTGTGGCCGATATGGACTGCCTGCCCGAGAGCCTGGCCGGACGACGCTACTACTATCCCGGCGACGCGGGCGACGAAAAGGAAATCCAGGCTCGTTTGGCCGAGAAGGAGCAACGAAGAAAAAAGAAGCCTGATAATGCCAAAAAGAAGGCCGGATCATGATGACCGCAGGAAAGCAAAAAGGCATTGAGGCCATAGCCGATGAGGGGGGAGTGATCCGCGCCGCCGCCATGGATCAGCGTGGATCCCTCAGGCGGGCACTGGCCGAAGCAAAGGCTGTTGAACCGGAAACCATCGGTGATGAGGTTCTGGTTGAGTTCAAAAGCGCAGTGATCCAGGTCCTCTCCCCGTATGCCAGCGGAGTGCTTCTGGATACCGACTATGGATTGCCGGCCACCCGGGCTCGCCAGGAGGGAGTGGGATTACTTCTGGCCTATGAACAGTCCGGCTATGACAACACCCAGCCGTGACGCATGACCCAGCTGATGCCGTCTTGGACGGTGGATCGCCTGAAACAGGAAGGAGCCCAGGGCATCAAGCTGCTGATCTACTACAGCCCCTTTGAAGATCCCGAACTCAACCAGCAGAAACAAACGATGGTCCAGCAGGTAGGTGCCGAGTGTGTCGAGCAGGATGTCCCTTTTTTCCTGGAGCCGGTTGGATACGACCCGGGTGGCAAACTCAGCCGTTTGGAGTATGCCCGGCAAAAATCGGAGGTGGTCACGGCAGGCATTCGGGAGTTCTCCCAAGATCAGTATCAGGTGGACATTCTCAAGGTTGAGATTCCGGTAGATCTCCACTTCACCTCCGGGACGCGATGGTCCGAAGGTCATGAAACGGCGTACTCCCACCAGGAGGCCCTGGCACTGTACCGCCGAGCGGCCCAGGCCGCCCGACGTCCCTTCATTTATCTGAGTGCCGGCGTCAGCAGTGCTCAGTTCCGGCAGAGTCTGGAGATGGCGGTGGAAGCGGGGGTTCCTTTTTCCGGGATCCTGTGCGGACGGGCCACCTGGCAGGAGGGCATTCCGGTCTACGCCCGGGAAGGATTGTCCGCTCTGGAAGATTGGCTCTCAACCAGCGGCGTCAGCAATATTCAGGGCATCAATGACATCCTGGCCTTGGCCTGCTCCTGGAAGAATTTCCGTCAACCGGGGATTTCTCCCGACAAAACTTGATGACTGCCTTCCGTGTTTTTGCCACCTGCGACATTGGTTCTGAAGCCCTCGATCGGCTCGAGCAGCGCGGTTATCAACTGGAAGTCCACGATTCCATCACCCCTCCCTCCAAACACCTGATCATTGAGAAGGTGGCCTCCGGCATCGATGCCCTTATCACCACCGTAAGAGATGAGATCGACGAGGAGGTCCTCCGCGCAGGGCGCGAAACGCTTCAGGTGATTGCTCAGGATGCGGTTGGGTTTGACAATATCGATCGTGAAGCCGCCAACCGTTATGGAATTCCTTTCACCCATACGGCAGACGTCCTGACCGATACCACCGCTGAATTTGCCTTGTTCATGCTTGGCTGCGTTTCCCGAAAACTGTATCCCAGTGAGAAGCTGGTCAGAGAGGGCAACTGGGAGACCTGGCATCCCTACCATCCCATGCTGGGGGACGAGGTTCACGGCAAAACGGTGGTGATCATCGGCACCGGAAGAATCGGCAGGGCTTTTGCTGTCAGGTGCACGGGCCTGGAAGTGAATATCCTGTGTTGTGCCCGAACCGCAGTGGACCCGGAGTGGTTGACGAGGATGCAACGAATTTTGACCTTGCAGGCCGATTCGGGGCTCACTTCCCTGCCCTGCACGATCCGCGAGGTCTCGCTCCGCCAGGCCCTGGAGACGGGCGACTACATCAGCTTGCATGTTCCCTTGAACCAGGACACCCATCACCTGATGGATCGAAAGGCCCTGAATCTCATCAAGTCCACCGCCTTTTTGATCAACACCTCGCGTGGGGCTGTGGTGGATGAAGCGGCGCTAGTCGAGGCTTTGAAAGAAAACCGAATTGCCGGAGCGGCCCTGGATGTTTTCGAGCAGGAACCTCTACCCCAGAACTCCCCCCTTCGGGATCCGGCACTGGAGGATCGGCTTCGTCTGTTTCACCACTTTGGCAGCGGCGGTCGCCAAACCCGTCTGTCCGCCGACCCTGAAAAAGGGATGGCCGGGCGAACCGTGGAGGGGTTGATCCAGGTCCTGGAACGAAAAAACGATCAGGAATTAACCCGGATCCCTTATGTGGTCAACAAAGAAGCCTTTGGGGGTTAGGGTGACTCTTCGGTCCGGTTGCTGGCACACAGCAGGATCCAAACTCAGAAAACTCACGGCGTGTTTGCAGAAAATATCGCGCTTCTGCTCCGGGGTCAGGAACGCGATCGATTCAATCGCCTGGATTGACTGCCGATATACCCTGGCCATTGCGTGAGATCCGATCCGAACATCAATTTTTTCCCGAAACCGGCATCCAGCAGTCTCTGCAAATACCACTCGGAGATTGCAGGGGGGTACTTTCAGGGGGACAGATCCCCGTACACGTTCGGGTAGCGGAGCATCAGTGCAATCGTGTCCTCTAGGAACGGAAAGCCGGATGATTCTATGGAGATCCGGAGCGACGGATGGCGAATCAGCACCTCCTCGATCCGGGTGGGACGGCCTATCTCGATACGAAACTGTGCGCCCGGTCCTCCCGTTCCGTGGGAGTGGATCAGCACCGGCACCTCGAATTCTTCGGCCAGGGCAAAGAATGACTCCAGGACGGGGTCATCCGCAGCGATGCCACGATACTGACTTGTAATCTCGCCCATCCCCCCGAAACGGCCTGCCTCGTATTCTCGTCGCAGCCTGGCCAGATCCGCATCGGTTTTCTCCGCTGTGGTCGAGTTTCAACATTTTGGTTATTAAATCCAACTCCAAAGAAGAATGTCAACATCCAGAGATTAAGGCCTGCCGGTGTGCGCCCACTGGACGCCCTTCCGGAATCGGCGCACTGAGGCGCCTCCCACATTCCGGAAACGTGAAACGTGGAACCTGGACCGTGAAACGCGCTGGTCAAAGACCAGTGTCCGAGGCACCTCCCAATTCCCGGACTCTGCTTTCTGGATTCTGGATTCCTTTTCCCGACTCCTTCCGGTCAGCAGATTCAGGCCGCTCGCAGAGCGCCCGCTACACCGGTCCCTTATGTTCGCTGGAATTGGAGAAACAAGACAGAGAAAAAATTTTCTTCGCTTCGATCAGATAAAGGCGACTTCTCTGTGTCTTTGTGTCTCTGTGGGGGAAATCTTATCTGTACCTTGGTGGTGACGTCCCGAAGTAGCCTCCACTAAAGCACAAAGGCACGACTGCACGAGACCACGTTTTAGGCCAGCTCCCCCTGCCATAATCGGGCCCATGAAAAGCCCCTTCCCGGCCCTGCTGCTGGGTCTGGCCGTGGTTGCCATGACCCCTTTGCATGGCCAGAAGCCAAGCCTCGATGAGGGGGCCCGGATCTGGGTGGAATCCACCTTTGAAAAGATGAGCCTGGACGAAAAGATCGGCCAGCTGATTATCGGGGGTGCCGACAGCGATTTCACCAATCTCAGAAGCGATAAATTTCAAAAGATCCGCGACGACATCACTCGCTACCATGTGGGGGGCTACCATACATTCGGAGGAGAACTGGTCTCAGCCGCCCTCCTGATTCAACGCATGCAGGAACTGGCTTCTGTGCCCCTGTTGATCACCGCCGACCTGGAAGGCGGAACCGGGCTCATTTTCCGGGGAGGGACGCGCTTTCCCAAGGCGATGGCTCTGGCGGCCACCTTTGATCCCGAGAGTGCTCGTCGAGTGGGACGCGTGACAGCACTGGAAGCCCGGAGCATCGGAGTCAACATCAATTTCTACCCGGTCGTGGACGTCAACAACAATCCACTCAATCCAATTATCAATATTCGCTCGTTCGGGGAGAATCCCCAGCAGGTCTCGCGCATGGCTGTGGCTTATATTGAGGGTTTTCAAGAGAACGGCCTCATCGCCACCGCAAAACACTTCCCAGGCCACGGAGATACCAGCACCGACTCGCACCTCCAGCTACCCGTGATCAGGGTATCGCGGGAGAGATTGGACCAGGTGGAACTGGTTCCCTTCAAAGCGGCAATTCGAGCCGGTGTGGGCGCCGTCATGACGGCCCATCTGGTCATTCCGGCCCTGGACCCCGGGCCGGCTATGCCGGCCACCCTTTCCGAGCGTATCTCAACCGATCTACTCAAGCAGGAACTGGGGTTTGACGGCCTGGTGGTCACCGATGCCATGAACATGGGAGGTCTGCGCCATCACTATGGAGATGGGGAGGCGGCCGTACGGGCTTTCTCGGCCGGGGCCGACCTAATTCTCTTTCCATCTTCAATCCAGAGAGCCTTTGTCGGTCTTCGAGAGGCTCTCGGCCAGGGCCGGATCTCACGGTCGCGCCTTGACCGATCGGTGCGCCGGATTCTTGAAGTGAAGGCAGGCCTGGGCCTTCATCAAGGCTACCGTTCCTATCTTTCGGCCATCGATCAGCAGGTGGGCGCACCCGAGCAGCTGGAGTCGTCCCAGAGAATCATGGATCGGGCCATCACCCTGGTTCGTGATGAGAACGATGTACTGCCGTTCTCGCCCGGCCCGGATGCCAGGGTCGTGTTGCTGACCCTGCTGGATGAACGCCGCCCCAGAGAAAGCCGCGGGGCCGCATTCATGGCCGAGTTTCGCCGGCGTCATCGTCGCACCCAACACCTGGAGGTATTCCCCGATGTTTCCGTCCAGAAATCGGATTCGATCGAGGACCTGGCCGAGGGTGCCGACTACCTGGTCGTAGGAACCTACATCAGAAGCGCCGCCAACAAGGGTGAACTGGGCCTCTCTCCTGGTCAGATGCGACTCCTTGAGCGCCTTTCCAGGATCCGCGGTCCCGCCGCCTTTGTCCTTTTTGGAAGTCCCTATTTACTGCCGCTTGTTTCCCAGCTGCCTACCTATATTGTCGCCTACGACGACTATCCGGGTGCCGAACTGGCAGCCGTCAAATCGATTCTGGGAGAAACTCCGTTTCGCGGCAAACTGCCCGTCAGCCTTCCTGATCTCTACCCGGTTGGACATGGGATAAACAAATAAGCTCTATGGGTTTCACAACTCTCGATTATGTGGTCCTCGTTGGGTACCTTTTAGGTTGTGCCATTTTCGGTACGCTGATCGGCCGGGGCCAACGCAATATCAATGATTATTTTCTGGCCGGCAAGCACATGCCCTGGTGGGCCATATCTTTTTCGATCGTCGCCACCGAGACCAGCACACTCACCTTCATAGGCGCTCCGGCCATCGCCTATACGGGAAACCTGACCTTCCTCCAGGTGATCGCGGGGTATTTCCTGGGAAGACTCCTGGTGAGCTTCGTGCTCATCCCTTCCTACTTCAAGAAATCCCTTCACACCGTCTACCAGCTCCTGGACCTCCAGTTTGGAAAGAAGATTCAGAACTACTCCGCCCTTCTCTTCCTGGGGAGCCGCTCCCTGGCCGACGGAGTCCGATTGTTCGCCACCGCTCTGGTTTTGTCGGTCGTCACCGATCTGGCGGATCATTGGACGGTCATCATCATCGGTGTGGCGACCATAGCCTATACCTACTATGGAGGTATGCGTGCGGTGGTCTGGAATGATGTGGCCCAGCTCATCATTTATGTGGGCGGGGCGGTGATTGCCTTTTTCGTGGTGCTGGAGGCGATCCCGGGCGGGTGGGCTGAGGTCGTCACTTTAGCCGCTCCTCTGGATAAGTTTCAGTTCCTGGATTTCACTCTGAATTTGAGTCTGGCCTATACATTTTGGGCGGGGCTGATCGGAGGCACTTTTGTCACCTTCGCCACTCACGGCACCGATCAAATGATGGTTCAGCGCTACCTGGCCTGTGGAGATCGCCGGGGCAGCCAGCTGGCCCTGATTCTCAGCGGCCTGATGGTATTTCTTCAGTTCTTGCTGTTTCTGGTCATCGGCGTCATGCTCTTCGCCTTTTACGAACGTTTCCCCCTGGGGCAGGAACTGGAACAGGTGGATCGGATCTTTCCCATTTTTATCGTTGAGCAGATGCCGGCCGGCTTTTCCGGCCTGATCATTGCCGCCATCTTTGCTGCCGCCATGTCGACGCTCAGCAGTTCCCTCAATTCCCTCTCCTCCTGTTCGATCAATGATTTTTACAGGGTTTACCTGGTGCAGGAAGCTTCCGATTCCCACTACCTGCGGGCATCCCGGGCGGCAACCCTGATCTGGGGAGTTATCCTGATTTTCATTTCGCTGTTGGCCCGGAACTGGGGCGAGGTTTTGCAGGTGGGATTGACCATCAGCAGTATCACCATGGGAAGCGTCCTGGGGATTTTCCTGCTGGGCCTCCGGAAAGGTAAATTGAGGGAGGGACCGGCACTGGTTGCCATGGTAACAGGACTGATGATCGTTTTAGCCATCCATTTACTGAGCGACGTTGCCTGGACCTGGTACATGCTGATCGGAACCGCCACGACCTTTGGAGTTGGGATTTTCTACGAAGAGTAAGCCATTTGGGCTCGTCTGCCGGACATTTTTGCCTGAAGGCCAACCCGGGATTATGCATAGGTTTTTTGCTGAAGGACCGCAGACGGCTGGCCCCGCAGGCATACGCTTGCAGTACGCCGAGGAGCCCAGGGAAGCACGACAGTCAGCGTGGATGGATGGGGAATTTACGCAAAATCCCGGCTATATGTAGTAGCATGATTTCAGTTGCTTGAGGGAAGTCCCCTTTGGCGGAAACTCATTCCTTGAGGGACTCCCCCGGCTCAGGTGTTTTTGAGAAAGGAAGCGACTTAATGGATATCACCCAGCTACTCCGATTCGCAACGACTGAAGGTGCTTCGGATGTTCATATCAGCACGGGACAACCTCCCATTCTGAGACTGCACGGGGACATGAAAAGATTGGAGCACCCCGCACTGTCGGATGAAGAAGTTCACCGGATGATCTACGACATCATGGGTGATCACCAGAGAAAAGACTTCGAGGAGAACCTCGAACTGGATTTCTCCTTTGAAATGGGAGACATCGGTCGTTTCAGGGTCAACGCCTTCGTTCAACGCCTGGGTAAGGCTGCCGTTTTCCGAGCCATCCCGACCAAGATTCTCACCCTGGAACAGCTCGGTCTTCCTCCCATCCTGAAACGCATCACGGAACAGGAAAAAGGTCTGATTCTGGTCACGGGACCCACCGGAAGTGGCAAATCCACGACTCTGGCAGCCATGGTTGATTATGTTAATGAGACCGAGCAGGGGCACATTCTGACGGTTGAAGATCCGATTGAGTTTGTGCATCAATCCAAGCAGTGCCTGATCAATCAGCGCGAACTGGGACCCCACACCCATTCCTTTGCCAATGCCCTTAAAAGTGCCCTTCGTGAGGATCCCGATTACATTTTAGTCGGTGAAATGCGCGACCTGGAAACCATTTCGTTGGCTATTACTGCCGCAGAAACAGGTCACCTGGTGTTTGGAACCCTGCACTCCCCCAGCGCTCCCCAGACCATCGATCGGACCATTGATGTTTTTCCGGCCTCCCAGCAGGGACAGATCCGAACCATGCTGGCCGAGTCCCTTCAAGCTGTTATCACTCAAACGCTGTGCAGGAAGATCGGGGGTGGCCGGGTCGCCGCACTGGAGATTCTGATAGGTACCCATCCGGTGCGACACCTCATACGAGAGGGGAAGAACCATCAGATCCCATCGGCCATGCAAACCGGAAAGAAGGATGGAATGGAGACGATGGATGCCGCTTTGGTCACCCTGGTATCCAAAGGGCTGATCACCAAGAAAGAGGCACTATCCAAAACTGACAACTCCGATCTTTTTGGCAAAGGTGCCCCGACCCGGCCCACCATGAGTACCTGACCTCGGGGCAGAGAGGTCAAGGGAGTATGAAGGAGAAGTGATGGAAATCCTTGAGTTACTTGAGGCCATGGTCGAAAAAGATGCCTCGGATATCTATATCACGGTAGGTCTTCCCCCCATGTATCGGGTCCAGGGAACCACAAACGATCTGGACGGACGGTTCGAGAAGCTTGACGGCGACATGGTCAAGCAAATGTGTTCCGCAGCAATGACCGATCCGCAGGAAGAAGAATTCGCGGAGACTCATGAAATGAATCTTGCGCTCAGCTATCCGGGTCTTGGCCGCTTTCGCGTCAACATTTTCCAGCAAAGAGGCAGTCCGGGCATGGTCATTCGACAGATCAAGCTGGACATCATGAGCGTTGATGACCTGGGGTTACCTTCCATCCTGAAGGACCTGGTCATGACAAAGCGAGGTCTGATTCTGGTAGTAGGGGGAACGGGCTCAGGGAAATCCACCACCCTGGCCGCCATGATTGATGAAAGGAATGCGTCGGCCTCCGGACATATCATCACCATTGAAGATCCGGTCGAGTACGTCCATCCTCATAAAAAATGCGTCATCACTCAGCGCGAGGTGGGCATGGACACCCGTTCTTTTCAGGCGGCCTTGAAGAATGCCCTTCGGCAGGCTCCCGATGTGATTCTTATCGGAGAGATCCGGGATACCGAGACCATGGAGGCGGCCATTACCTTTTCTGAAACCGGGCACCTGGCTTTCGGGACCCTCCATTCCAACAATGCCAACCAGGCCATTGAGCGAATTCTGAATTTCTTTCCGGAGGAACGCCACCCGCAGATCTATCTTCAACTTTCCCTGAATCTGAAGGCCATTATTTCCCAGAGGCTGATCAAGACTCTCGATGGAGGGCGCACCGCTGCCCTGGAATTACTGCTGGATACTCCCCGCATCAAGGATCTGGTCAAGAAAGGGGAAGTCGATGTTATCAAGGAAGCCATGGAGCAGGGTGAGCAGGACGGGTGTCAAACCTTCGATAAAGCCCTTTTTGACCTCTACATGGCGGAAAAAATTGATTTCGACCAGGCCCTGGCCAACGCCGACAGCGCCAATAATCTGAGATTGAAGATCCAGAACGAGGAAATGAATTCCGGCGATGAGGAGGACGCGCCTGACTTTAGAATCAAGCGGGATGTCCTCCATTGAACCTGACAGAGATGGGGAACGCTCCACAAAGCCCTAGACGGCAGTGGCCGGAACTTGAACCAGTGACGTCCCGGTCTTTTTGAGGATTCAGGTGGGGGAATGACCCGAGTTCCTCTTTGTCTTTTCGGTTGACCCTGCGGGAGAGACAACGCTATCCTGAACCATGCAGGGATATGCTTGTTAATTAGGCAGGGATAAATTGCAGCCTGCCTTTTTTCATTACTGAAATGGCTGTAAAAGTAGCTGACAAAGGCATCAAGGAACTGAAGGCCCAGCTGGCCTATCGCCAGGCCCTTCAGGAGATCACCAACGAAATCAATGCAGCTGAAAAGCTGGATTCTATTCTCATCGATCTGAAGGATCGAATTCTTTACCTCTTCAAGGCCGACCGGATCACTATTTACGTGGTGGATAGCAGTGCCAATGAACTCTTCTCGCGGTTCAAGGTGGGCACCGACCTGAGTGAAATTCGTGTCCCCATCAGTCCCGACAGTATCGCGGGATACACGGCTGCCAGTGGAGCCACCCTGAATATTTCGGATGCCAACGACGATGAGGAAATTCAGGCAATCCACCCCGACCTCAAATTCGACAAGACCTGGGACGAGAAAAGCGGCTATCGCACAAGCCAGATCCTGGCGACGCCGGTCAAGTTCGAAGGTGCCATTCTGGGTGTGTTGCAACTTATTAACCGCAAGGATGGAAGCGATTTTCAACACGATGACGAGATTTCGGCTCAGGAGATCTCCAGGATCCTGGGCATCGTCTTTCAAAATCAACAGCGACTGGCTCGTCGTCGTCCGACTCGCTTTGACCACTTGATTGCCAGCGGAAAGCTCAACCAGCAGGAACTCGATAACGCCATGACCGCCGCGCGGGAACGAGGCGTCCGTGTGGAAGGCGTGTTGATGAAGGATTACGGGATCAACCGGGACGATGTGGGGGCAGCCCTGGCTGACTTTTACAAATGTCGTTTCGTCAAGTTCAATGACAAGCTGGCCATCCCGGGTGATCTTCTGCATGATTTGAAAAAAACCTATCTGAAAACCAACATCTGGGTCCCATTGGAGACCTCCAAAGAAGGAAAAATTGCGGTCTTGATGGATGACGCCAATCATCTGGCCAAGCGCGATATGGCCCAAACGCTCTTGAAGACCACCAACATCGAGTTCTGCGTAGGACTGAAATCGGACATTCTCAAATTCATCGAGTTTTTCTACGGGGGCTCCGTTGACGAAGGCACCATGGATGACATCATGGCTGAACTGGCCGAGGACGCCGATGCAGAGGAAGAGGCGGACGAATTTTCTGAAAGCGATAGCGCCATTGCCCAGTTGGCCAACAAAATCATCAACGACGGCTACCATAAGGGAGTTTCCGATATTCACATGGAGCCTTATCCGGGCAAACAGCCCATGGAAATCCGTTTCCGGTTGGATGGGGCATGCCAGCGCTATCAGACGGTGCCTCCGCAGTACAAGCGAGCCCTTGTGTCGCGCATCAAGATCATGGCGGAACTGGATATCACCGAGCGGAGACTGCCCCAGGATGGGAAAATTCAGTTCAAAAAATTCGGGGGGCGGGATATCGAGCTGCGGGTGGCAACCCTCCCTACCCAAGGGGGACTAGAAGACATCGTCATGCGGATTCTGGCCTCGGGTGATCCCATTCCTCTGGACAAGATGGGTTTTAGCAAGCGCAACGATGAGGTCTTTAAAAAGGTTATCGAGCTCCCCTATGGAATCATCCTTGTGGTGGGTCCCACCGGATCGGGAAAAACCACCACCTTGCACTCGGCCCTCAAGCATATCAACACGCCG
>JAPYTY010000008.1:0-9390 GCA_029942065.1 Acidobacteriota bacterium
CTCTTTACCGGTCTCGGGCTCCAACCCCACCAGACGATCGGAAGCCACCGCGTACAACACACCGTCCACCATAATCGGTGTGGACTCCGAACCGCCGGTCAGGTCGCCGGTGGTTACATTTCTGCCAAGGGGGTAGGACCAGGTCTGCTCCAGCCCGGCCACGTTCGAGGCGTTGATCTGCTCCAAAGGCGAGTAGCGGGTCCCTGCCAGGTCCCGGTTGTACATGGGCCAATCCCCGGCCCGGGTCTGAGCCTGGTCCTGCCCGTAGTTGAGAGTCATCAACAGACTTACGGTAGTGACCAGAGTAGCGACAGTGCGAAGGAAGCCTTTCCCCTTGGGTTGATGGTTCATTGTCTGAGTCCTCAAAAATAAGATCCTGCGATCGAAGGATTCTTCAGGCTGTTCAAATTTGTTTCAATGATACGGCCCGAGAGAGCTGAAGGCAATGAGAAGCCGGACGGGTCAGCCTTCACCTCGTTCCAATGAAAACGGCCTCCCCCCAAGCAGAACCACCGCAAACCAGAAATGATTTGGGCTACACTACAACCGACTCAAAACAGGCGAAAATCTATGAATCAGACTGGTCGATCCAAGGTCGAGGAAGCGAACCTCCAACCGCAACACCCCTTACCCGGTGCCAATCCGTGGTACCGCAGGGCCTGGCCGCTGGTCCTTGTGCTGGTGCTGGCCGGGGCCTGGACGGCGGAAGCCCTGCTATCGACGGACTCCCCGCAGGAACTGCTGCCGAATCAACGAAGCTGGACCGTGATGGGCACCCTGCTCGAAGCCACGGTCTATCGGCCTGCGACGGCCGCCAGGCTGGCCCAGGCCGACCTTGAGGCGGTCCACCTGGCGGTCCTCGAGATTGACCAGCTCATGAGCCTGTACCGTCCCGACAGCGAGCTGGCGGCACTCAACAGCCGGGCCGGGATGGGCCCGATCGAGGTCAGTCGACCGACCTTCCAGGTTCTGGAGGCCTCCCAGCACTACACGCGACTGTCCGGAGGTGCCCTGGATGTGACCGTCCAGCCACTGGTCGAACTGTGGGGATTTTATCGGGTGGAGCGCACCTCGATTCCCCCGCCTCTGGAAATTCAGGCAGTGCTGCCCCGGGTTGGAATTGACCGCATGGATCTGGTTGGGACGGAGCAGACAGCGGCCCTGGCTGAAGGGAGCCGGTTGGATCTGGGCGGAATCGCCAAGGGTTACGCCATTGACCGTGCGGTAGCGGCCCTGCGGGCCCGGGGCGTCCCGGCTGCACTCGTCGACCTGGGCGGAAATATCGGCGTCCTCGGTCAACCTCCCGGGGAAAGACCCTGGGCGGTGGGGATCCAGCATCCCCGAGGGAATGAGCTTATCGGGCTCCTTCAATTTCGAGGCGGAGCCATCGCCACCTCGGGAGACTATGACCGCTACTTCGAGGTTCAAGGGAAACGGTTCAGCCATCTTGTGGACCCCCGAACCGGTTGGCCGGCAGAAGATCTCTACTCGGTGACGGTGGTCGCACCCAATGCCACGGCTGCCGATGCCCTCTCGACGGCAGCTTTCGTGCTGGGACCGGAGCACGGAATGGCACTGCTTGCTGCCTGCGAAGGCGTCCAGGGTGTGCTGATCCAGCCGTCCGGAGAGGAAGGGAACCAAGAGGGGAAGGAAGCCCGACTGATGGTGAGCACCACCACCGGGTCGCTCCGGGACCCAGCGGTTTCATTTGCCCTGGAGCCCGGGACGACCACGACCGTCGAGACCGTGGAAGAGCGACCGGAGGGTTCCGCTCTGGCTGACTGTGTTTGGCCTATTGCTCAGGAAGCGGAATGATAAAGTCTTCGTCTGAATCGGGAATATATTTTTCCGGCAGCCAGTATTCGTTGGAATAGGTGCCTCTGAATCCTTGGAAGAATATCGTCACGGCTTCCGACATATCCAGATCTCCCTCGAAGCTGATCAGAAATTCGGTGTGAATCAGCGGAAAGGATCTGGGTCCGGTGATTTTTCCGGCAACGTCTATACGAAATTCCTGGTCTTCCTGAAGCAGGTATATTCGCAGAGCGGAATCGACCATGTCCAGAGAATGATCACCGCCAATCCAGAAGAAGTGTCGATTGGTTCGCGTTTCGATCATGTTCTCACGAACGTCTTTGTAGAAGGCCTCGTCCATGAAGCAGACGCCGAGCTGCGGTGGATTGACATAGGCGACAAACAGGGAATCCCTCCTGCCGATACTCACCTCGATGATGCTCTCCTCCTCGACAAGCTCCTCCCAGCTGGGGCACTCCGCGTAGGCAAGGCTCAGGGCACTGCCAAGGGTCAGGGCCAGGCATTGAAGGAAAGAAGCTGTTTTGCTCATCGTGACACCTCCATGGACTCAATCTGAGTCAGACTGGGATCCTCACGCGGAGCGGCTGCCTTTTTTATCAGAAGCCAATGGGGACATTTTTTCTCATCCCTGTAGAGCTTCTCGCAGTCGTCACATCGAACACATTCGGTCACCAGTATCCTGGGTCCTTGAATCGCTCCCCACTCACAGGCCTTCTCGCAGATCTTGCAGGAGTCGCACTCACCCCATCTTTTGATTCGTAAAACCGTGAGGTTGGAAATCAGTCCAAGTGCCGCTCCCAGAGGACAAAGATAGCGGCAGTAGAAATTCCTGATAAAAACCGTGGTGAGAAGAAGGATTCCCAGCAGGACCCACATCAGGGTGGTTCCGCTCAGGGTGAACATCCAGAAGGGTTCGATATATCGATAAATACGATTGTCGTGGGTGACCAGAAAATACAGGACCGCTGCTCCCAGCAGGGCATACTTGAGGTAAATGGCCCGACTATCAACCCACGTAGGAAGTTCGAATCTGAAACTGGAAGGGAGAATCCGGTCAAGAAGTTGAGTCAGAGCGCCAAATGAGCAAATCCGTCCACAATAGAGCCTTCCCCACAGCACCGTGGTAACCACGGTAAAGACGATCAGGAGATACCAGGAAAGATTGTATTTGAAGAGCGGGAAGTTCCACTCCAGCAGGCCGAAAATATTGACCACGGAGACCAGGTTGCTCCTCAAAAAACCCAGGTACAGGATCGAAACAATCATGGTCACGTATTTGAGGGCAGTACCTTTGTGAAAGAAGCTGACCAGGGCCAGGCAGAGGAAAGCGGACAGCGCCAGCAAGTCAACCACCTGTTCCCCGATCACAGCAGCGATCTCGTCGTCCTCACTCTCCTCGTCCATCAGGGCATCCAGCTCGGCTAAGGAAAGGGGAGGGGCCTCCGACCGCTGCTCATCTTCGGTCGCCGGTGCGTCTGCCTGCGGGTAGGCCGCAGGCATCGTCAGAAGGCAAAAAAGAAGGGTCGCCACCTTATGGTTCACCGGTCGCCACCCTCTTCGGCCAGGTACTGTTTAACGATCCTGCGGGCACCCTTTCTGATCGACCGGGAGGCCGTGCCAATCGATATGGTGGCCCGGGAAACGGCATCGATGTCTCGTCCCACTCTGAAGCGATCGCGAATGCTTTTGCCCTCGAACTGTTCGGCAAACCTGGCTCGATCGATTGAAAAATAACCGTAAGGCTCCCTGTGCGCGACCACCTTGATCCGGGTGATCTCACCCTGCAGGTCCAGCCCAACAGCAATATTGATGGGGCCGTCGTATCCCCGCTCTCGCGGTTCCGCATCGATGGTGAAAAAAACAAAGCCCAGCAGCGTTCTGCGGTCGGTTTGGGAGTCCACCTGGTAGGCCTTGTAGTAGGCAGGGTTGCCCTGCTTGGTTGAGAAGGCATCCGCCCCGGGGAAAACCTCCTGGACATGACCTTGCTCCGCCTCTTCGGATAAGGGGATGAACTGGGTAAGGATCGAAGGCTGAAGCTCGGCCTGAAAACCGAGCAGAAGAAGCACAGGAAACGTCAGCACCCTGTTCCCAATTTTCAACCTCATGACTTATTCCCTGCGAGTTCGCGCCTGAATATCTTGAAGCCTTTCGCTGTCTAGTTAGCCAAAGCATACGCCAGCCGGCCCCCGGCCTCAAGGCTAAACCTTGCCAACACCGGAGGCCCCAGTTAAAGTCAGGATGGATGTTTTCATCGCCTGGTGAGGAGAAACCTTAGTGTCCAGCCACGAAAATCCCGACGTTCTTCCACCGGATGGAATTGCCTTCGGCGTCTCCGTTGCAGTGGTAGTAGTGGGCGCAGGAGCCTGCGGCCTGATCGCAGCCCTGGCTGCCCAGGAGGCGGGCGCCCAGGTGCTGGTTCTCGAGAGAGATTCGGTGCCCTTTGGCAGCACCGGACTCTCCTCGGGAATGATTCCTGCTGCCGGCACCCAAGCCCAGTACCGAAAAGGAATCCAGGACTCACCGGAGCTTCTGATCAGCGACATCATGAAAAAGAGCCGGGGCACGGCACGGGCCGACCTTGTGGAGGCCATCGCCCGAGCCTCGGGTCCGACGGTGGATTGGCTTTCCGAGGAGCATGGCGTGCCGCTGGAACTGGTGGAGGGCTTTCTCTATCCGGGGACCTCCCGAATACGAATGCATGCTCCCCCTGAGGTGAGCGGTGCCGCCCTCATGAAAAATCTGCAAAAGGCGGTGGAAAAATGCGGCATCGAGATCCTCACCGATGCCCACGTCCCGACGCTGTTTGCCACGCCGGAGGGAAGCATCGCGGGGGTGAGGGTCAGGCGACCTGACGGATCGGAGGAGACCATCGGTACGGAGGCCTTGATCCTGGCCTGCAACGGCTTTGGAGGCAACCCCGAGATGGCTCGCCGCTTCATTCCGGAGATGAAGGAAGCGCTTTACTTCGGGCATCCGGGCAACCAGGGGGAGGCGCTAATCTGGGGAGAGGCGCTGGGTGCGGCCACCCAGCATCTGGGTTCCTATCAGGGACACGGCTCGGTTGCCCACCCTCATTCGATACTGATTACCTGGGCCATCATGATGGAAGGAGGCATCCAGGTAAACGCCCTCGGCGAACGCTTTTCCAACGAACATGGGGGCTATTCCGAGCAAGCCTTTCTGGTTCTCAGGCAGCCAGACGGTATGGCCTGGAACATTTACGATGCCGGGCTTCATGAACTGGGACTCGGGTTCGAGGACTACCGACAGGCCGAGGCCTCGGGAGCCCTCGTACGGAACGAGACGGCGGCCGGGCTGGCGGAAGCACTGGGCCTGCCCCCTGGCCTGGAGAGAACGATGAATGAAACCCGGGAACTGGCCCGGAAGGACGGAGTGTGTCCCTTCGGAAGGAGCTTCAAGAACCAGAGGCCACTGGAGCCTCCCTACTATGGAGTCAAGGTCACTGGAGCCCTGTTCCACACCCAGGGGGGCCTGATGACCGACGTCCAGGGCAGGGTGCTCTTCCCGAATGGAAGCCCCTTTCCCAACCTGCTGGCCGGAGGCGGAGCCGCCTGTGGCATCTCCGGTCCGGAAAGCTGGGGCTATCTTTCCGGCAACGGCTTGCTGACGGCCTCCACACTGGGCAGGTTGTCCGGTCTGACGGCAGCCCGAATCGTTACCGGGGGGTGAGGGGAGCGCTGGTCGAAGACCAGCGCGTTCCACGTTTCACGTTTCACGTTTCACGTTCCAATTTGGCACGATCTTGGAGCCTGTTGCTGTGGGCGCACGGCCGTGCGCCCTTACTAGTGACCGCCTGATCCAGCAAAATTTCCGGAGTGTGGGAGGGCTCTCTTAATTGTATTGGCTAAGATTGGAAGGATTAGACAAGAAAAGCATTTTCTTCGCTTCGCTCAGATAAAGGCGGCTTCTCTGTGCCTTTGTGTCTTTGTGGTGAAACTCTCTTCTCCGTGCCTTGGTGGTTAAGGGCTAACCCGAAGACTGCTCGATCGTGGTGTCGGCATCGATGAAGAACCACAGCAAGCCTCCCAGCAGGGCAGCCAGGGCGGCGATATTGAGTGCCCAGGACCATCCCAGAAAACTGGCCAGGTAAGGCGTCAGGGTGGGAGAAATGGTTCCTCCTATATTGCCTCCCGTATTCATCATTCCGGAAACCACGCCGGTATTTTCACGGGCAATATCGATGATGGTGGCCCAGTAGGGACTCAAAGAGAAATAAAGAAAGCCCGCCCCCAGCGACAGGGAAAAGATAGCCAGATAGGCATCCTCGACCGCACCCCCGATGAGAATCAGGAGCGCCGTCACGCTCATCCCCCCGATCACCACCAGGCGTCTTCCCCAGCGCTTTCCGTAATGGCGACACAGCCGGTCCGAGAGAATCCCTCCGATGGGAGTCATGAAGGTGATCGCAACAAAGGGCAGGGTCCCGAAAAAGGAACTCTGCAAGACGCTGAAATGGCGGACATCCACTAGATAGAGATAAAACCAGGTCAAATAAATATAGGCCACATAGCCGAACAAGAAATTGCTGACGATCAACAACTGAATGTTCCGATTGCGGATGAGGAATCCTAAAGACCTCCTGCCGCCCTCCGGCAGGGAGGTATCCGGAGAGCCTTCTTCCCCCTGGATGGTGGCCAGTTCAGCGGCATTGACCCGGGGATGATCCTGGGGGCGATTGGCTGAATACCGATACCAGAGAACTGCCACGCCCAGGCCGATCAGCCCACAGACATAGAACGATTCCTGCCAGCCGTAGGTCTCCATGATCCAAACAATGAGCGGCGGCGTCAGGGCGGCTCCCAATCCGGACGCCCCCAGCACCAGGCTGTTGGCAAAGGCCCGTTCCCCGGGGGCCATCCAGAAGGCAATGACTCGATTGAAGTTGGGATAGGCGGCGGCCTCTCCCGCACCGATCAGGAAGCGAACCAGGATAAAGGATCCCAGTACTCCCAGCAGATACACCGTAAAGAGAGTCCCGGCCAGGGCGGTCACGGCCGTGAACAGGGACCACCACAAGATGGCGAAGGTGAGGAGTCGGCGGGGCCCCACACGGTCGCCCAGCCATCCGGAAGGGATCTGAAACAGTGCGTATCCAAACACGAAAGCACTGAAGATCTGCCCCATGTCCACCGGGGACAACCCGTAAACGTCCCGAATGTACTTTCCGGCTATGGAAATATTCACCCGGTCGATGTAGGTGACCATGCTGATGACCAGCAACATGCTCAACATCGTCCACCGGTAACGGCTGCTGGTCTGAGCTGCTGACGTCATTTTCATGGCCCCACAAAAGGAGAATGCTCGATCCTGATCGCACGCTCAGGCCGCCCGACAACCCACCTCACCCCGTGCGGTCAATCGATTCCTGGCTGAGAAGACGGGTATTCCTGAAGTCCGGAGGCAGCCCGCTACTTACGTGGACTGAAGCATCTGATCAATGCGGTCGAGGTTGGCGTCGATCGACTGAAAATAGACATTCTCACCCCCCTCAAAGTGGTGCTCGAGTGCCTGGTAGACTCCTCCCCATTGAGTTTCGAGCATGCGCTGAACGTAATGCTTATAAAAACCACGAGTTCTGGCCATCAGGTCGTTGACACTGGTGTAGGTGTCAATTCCACTGCCTTCGGCTTCGGGGTAGGAGGCCGCCTCTTCAAACTCGCTGTAGAGCCGGTCCAGTTTTTCCGGATAGTCGGGAGCGGCCATCTGGCCCAGCATATCGCCCGTGCCCACTACACAACCGATAAATCGTTCTCGATCGTCATTAAAGGGAAGACTGTCGATGTCAACCTGGATTCCGGTACACTCGATCGCGAGTTGAACGAGGCGAACTTCGTCCGTAGTCACGTCAAACTCATCCAGGAACTTTGCTGCAAATTCTCCACTCCGTGCGACATGAGTCAGAGTGTATTTGGCACCGGTGCCTCCATCATCACCGATTTCCTTGATGAACCCGCTGTCATGTAGGAAGCTGGCCACAACCATCAACTCAATATCGCGGTGGGTCAGGGTGGGATGCTTCCCACTTCGAAGGTGCCCATCCACAATTCGTGCCACCGCCACGGTGGCTGCACAAGTGTGGGTGAAGTCGTGATAAGAGGTGTCGCTGGGCTGATAGCCTGGATACTTACCTTCGAACAATTCGCCCACTCGCTCAAACACCCGGTCAACAAAGGCGGTGCTCTGCGAAGAAAAATGGGAACCGACGGTCTGTTTGATGAAGGTCAGGGCTTCACAGGTTTGCACAACTATAGTTGATAGCATTTTGGGATCCCAGAAATAAAATACCAAATTCAAGGTGCATATTAAATGTTTTTCAAGACGAATATGCTATTGATCCTGATGGCACGCCTCAATTTTCGGGTCACCCTCATCATCCAGGGAAACATTCAGGCCGATAGGTTGGCAACAGACGTGGCAGTCCTCCACATATTCCTGGAATCCAATCGAGCAGTCGACCACCACCTCGACCCGCTCACCGCAGTATGGACAAACAATCGGAACGGTTTCCAGTAGACTCATGCTTAGACCTTGGACCTCTCCCCATCTGAGTTCTCTTCGCTCTCACTGGCTTCCTCCAGCAGCGTCTGAATCACGGGAGGCAGGTGCCGCAGAGAATCCCTTCATCGATCCGGAAGGGTACCGGCATTTCGTTGAGGAGGAAGAGGGCCACTATCTCAAGCAGCTCGAGAAGGAACGATCGGAAAGCCGGTGAAGCCGGTCAGTAAAGCCTTCTAAAACCCCTTCAGATCCCGGCCTGTGGGGATATAAGGTTTGGCCCCAAAACCGAGAAGAAGCTCGATCGTCTTCTCGTCCTTTTTGGATCGCCGACGGAAGGTACTGTCCTGGCCCTTGGTCGGAAGGTGGCGATAGATCAGGCCGTCGGGATCGGCCATGGCGATGCTCATCGCCGACTGTCCCCACATATCCTGGGCATCCAAGTCAGCGCCCTTTTCTCTCAAGAACCGAATCACTTCGCTCAACCCATATAGTGCCGCACCGTGAATAGCTCGGCGGCCATCCGGACCGATCGCATTGACATCGTTCCCTAACTGCCAGGCGAGGTGGACAGCCTCAAGAACCTTATTCCGGATCTCACCTGTACTCGTGACAATTTTCGGTGCGGTACTAAGTGCGTCGGTGCCTCTAATTCCCAAATTGACGCCCAGCCCTGCGGCCACCATCAGAGACGTCGTTCCATCAAAAGTCGCAATTAAAGGATCGCTCCCCGCCTCCAGCAGAAGATGCATGGCGGCAACATCAGCCGATGCAGCAGCCATTATAAATGGGGTAGCTCCGGCCTGGCTCACCTGGGGGGGTTCCTGCTGGGCACCGCGGCCCCAACGATGGATGTGATAAGGCATGAAATCGCTTTCAATTCGAGCATTTGGATCGGCTCCCCGGGCCAGCAGGGCCTTCACCAATTCCCGGCTGTTGGGGTGCACCCAGTAAGGATCGGTTTGGGTATGCCCCCCCGACATGCCAACCACTCCTTCTTCCAGGGCCCAGTGCAGTGCGGTCATACCATAACCGTCGGTTGCATTCGGATCCGCCCCC
>JAPYTY010000008.1:9400-18570 GCA_029942065.1 Acidobacteriota bacterium
TGGCCACCTGCTCCCGGCCATTGGAGGCGGCCAACAGCAATGGCGGACCCACTTCCTGGGTCCCCTCATTCACGTCCGCTCCTGCCGCCAGCAAGACTCGGGCTGACTCGACGTTTCCGGCCTGGGCGGCAAACATCAAGGGGGTAAAGCCGCCCTTGAACTTGGGGTGATAGATGGTTTTTCGGAAACCCTGATGCACGGGACCGCCCTGGGGAGTGACATCGGGAAAATCCGGAATTCTGGGCGTGTAAACACCCAGTCGATTGGACCGGGCCGCGACGTCCGCTCCATGCTCGATCAGCATCCCGACGATCGCCGGCTCAATGGCCGCCGCCCACATGAGAGTGGTCTGCCCTCTCTCGATTGTTTTCGCGTTGACGTCGGCACCATGGACCAGCAGCAATCGCACCCCCTCTTCGCTGCCCGTGCGCGTACAACTCATGAGCGCAGTCTCTCCGCTGTCCTGAGCCAGGTCGGGATTTGCCCCGGAGCCCAAGAGCTTCTCCACGATACCGGCGTTCCGGTTGGTGCAGGCCAGGGAAAGAGGTGTCACCCCGTAGACATTGGCCGCATTGACGTCGGCCCCAGCCGCAATCAGAAGCTCCACCGTCACCACATCGTCCCGGTGAACCGCCCAGGCCAGAGCCGTCGCTCCATCTGCCTGGGAGGCATTCACATCGGTCGACTCACTGAGCAGGGAACGCACCGCCTTCCGGTCCCCTTCTCGGACGGCATCGACCAAATCCAGTGCATTACCAGCCACCACACTGGCGACCGACAACACCAACAGCATCCCTCCCACGCACAGCTCTTTCATGCTCACGACCACACTCCTTCGCGCTTTCATTCGGTTTCCGGTTCGGAACTCAAAATGTTCTCTCATCTTTTCTAGCCCGTAATATGCATAGTCCGGACTTTTAGATGGAGAGTATATCCAGCGTGCCGGTGGCATCACTGTACCGGTTGTCCAGAAAGTCCTCAACTCGCAGGCCCACCATCTCCAGAATTTTCAGGTGCAGATTTGACAAGGGCAAACGAGGATATCGGATATGGCTTCCGCCCTTGAGTCGGCCGGCTCCTCCACCCACCAACAGGGTGGGCACATCGTGGTGGACATGGCCCATGCCATCGCTCAGGCCACTGCCGTACACGATAATGGAATGATCCAGCAACGTGCCCTCACCGTCGGGGGTGGATCGCAGCCTGTCGAGCAGGTGCGCGAACAAACGGGAATGAAAGGCGTCAACCTTGATGCAGTTCTCGATCATGTAAGCCTGACCTGCATGGTGAGAGGATGCGTGGTGCCCATCGCTAACCCCGATCTCCCGATAGTCTCCCTCGTGCTGTTCGCTCCCCCACATGAAGGTGATTACACGGGTCAGATCGGCCTGGAAGGCAAGGGCGATCAAATCAAACATCAGCTTGGCATGCTCTTCCACTGTGGCGGGCTTGCCCGCGGGCCTCTCCATCTCCGGCATCTCCCGTGAAGCCTGCTCCTCAGATAGCTGGATGCGCCGCTCAATGTCTCGAACCGCATCCAGGTATTCGTTCAACTTGGCACGGTCGCTCGGGCCGATCTCGGCCGAAAGGCGAGCCACCTCCCCGGTCACGAAATCCAGAATACTGCGGTTCTTCTGGACAATGCGACGCCGCATTGCCGGGTCGGTACTCTGGTTCTCGCCCAACAGGCGTTCAAATACCTTACGCGGGTTGTGTTCCATGGGCAGCGGCGTCTCCGGGCCGCGCCATGCGATGGTCTTGCTGTAGGAGTCGCTATAGGCTCCGTCGGCTGCACCTACTCGTTCAGAGCTTTCCATGGAGATCTCGAGCGATCCCAGTTGGGTGTGTTTGCCGAACTCCTTGGCAATATACTGGTCGACTGAAATCCCCATCGCCTGGTCAGGCTTGGGATGAATCCCCGTCAGATAGGCCGCGCATGGTCGGGCGTGGACACCACCGGGCTCTCCCTCCCAGGGATCAGCGGCCTTGACGTCGAGCCCGCTCAAGATTAGCATCTGATCCCGAAATGGAGCCAGCGGCTCCAGCGTCGGAGTCATCTCCCAACCGGACCCATCGATGGTGGGCGTCCAGTTCTTCATGATTCTTCCGTTGGGGCCATACATGAACAGGGTCCGGACTGCTTGGGCCGGGTCGCTGCCAGCCGCAAAGGCCGGGACCATACCATCCAGCAGCGGAAGCGCCAACGTCGTACCGACACCGCGCAAAAAAGTGCGTCTGGCGATTGCCTTTTTGAAAATCATCGTCATGGTTGAGATCTCCTCATTTGAAAGGGCACACTCTGGATCACACCTGAAATCAGCGACGACCAGCGATAACCGCCGGGAGCCGCCTCTCTCAGAATCGTGCGCACGGCCGGCATGTCATAAGCCTCGACTTCCCGGCCCAGGGCGTAAGTAAACAGTTTCTCGGTGACGGTCTGGGCAAGTTGTTCCTGACGTTCGAGCAAGGCCTTTCGAAGCTCAACTGGTCCATTGAATCGGGTACCGTCCGGCAATTCACCCGATACATCAATGGCGGTCCCACGCTCGGTTGTCCGGAACCTCCCGACCCCATCGAAGTTCTCCAGGGCAAAACCTATGGGATCCATCCGTATGTGACAGCTGGCACAAACCGGATTGGCACGATGCGCTTCCGTGCGCTGGCGCATTGTCATGTTCCCAATCTCCCCCGTCTTTTCATTCAGTGCCGGAACATTCGGAGGGGGAGGAGGGGGAGGAGTTCCCAGCAGGTTTTCCAACACCCATTTGCCGCGCAAAACGGGCGCCGTCCTGTTGGCGCGTGAGGTCACCAGCAGGAAACTTCCCTGGCCCAGCAACCCGCGACGATTCTCATCGGTCAAGGTAACGCGTCGAAAATGACTCCCGTAAATATCGGGAATCCCATAGTGCTCGGCCAGTCGCTGATTGACAAACGTATAGTCGGCGTCCAGCATGTCCGTCACGCTGCGATCCTCGCGCAGCATGCTTTCGAAGAACAACTCCGTCTCCTGTTGAAAGGCCTGGCGCAGCTCGTCGTCAAAATCCATGTAGATGCGCGTGTTGGGCACCCGCAAAGCCACATTGCGCAGATACAACCACTGCCTGGCAAAACTAGTCACCAAGGCCTTTGAACGACTGTCATCCAGCATCCGACCAACCTGCTCCTGGAGTACTTCAGGATTACTCAGGCGACCCTCTTTCGCAGCCTCCAAAAGGGTCTCGTCGGGAATGCTGCTCCACAAGAAAAACGACAGCCGGGAAGCCAGATCCAGGTCGCTTACCCGGTAGGCGGTATTGGCTGCCACGCCAGAGGGATCCCGCTCGATCCGAAACAGAAAGCCGGGACTCACCAACAATCCCTGGATCGCCATCCGAATGCCTCCTTCAAAGCCCTCCTCGCTATGGCCCACCCTGTACAGGCCGAGCAGAGCCTCGACCTCGTCGTCACTGACGGGTCTCCGATAGGCCCGCCGGGCCAGCCTGGAGAGGATCTCCCTGGCGCACGACTCTTCTTCATTCTCAGTACCCACGCTGCTGGCACCGAAGGACACCATTTGAATGGGGGATTGGGGGTTGGACTTCTCCCCTGGGTAGCAGGTAAAGACTCTGCGGCGACTGGGGGATTCGACCACCCCGCTCGGATTGTAAGGCCCGGTGATGGTCACCTCACCGATTCCGGGATCGCCCCCTTTGAAGTTGCCGATGTCGCGGGCCATCTGACGTGGGAAAAGCTCCAGAATGCCTTCCGGTTGATAGGATTTCTTTCGGAAAACCACCCCCACCAGATGTTCTCCCATCTGGGCCTGAAAGCTCCCTTCCAGGTCGCCGCCCGCCATGTACTCATACTCCTGTTGGGCGGGGTCCCCAATATAAATATTACCATCCCGGGTGTGGAGGGCTCCCGAGGCGCCGCGGCGCTCACCCCCGACACTGAACGACTGGACCTTGGCACCATCCAAAAACACATCCAGCGGATGGGGCTCACCCAGCAGACCACGCAAATAGTAATTTCCGTCCATTTGCAATTGGACCTTGATGCGGTACTCGCCATCAGCCAGGAAATGATGGCGAACCACGATTCCGCCGCGCGAGCCAAACGGCGCATTCTCGCTGACCCGCTCGTCCTGGACGGTAATGACCGCACCCCGGCTACCGCGAATATTTTCCGCAGCCTTATAGGTTTCACCAACGGGACGGGCGGCGGGATCTCCCAGGGCAAGTCGACTGATTCTGGCTGCGGCTGACATGTATCTCTCCATCAGCAGGGGCGAGACCGAAAGCAGAGCGGCCAGATTGTCGAAGCCTTTGCCCGAATCTTCGGCCGGAAAAAGCGATTCCCCCTCAACCGAGACATCCAGCAGATCGCGTACCGCATTGGCGTATTCAACCCGATTGAGTCGATGCACCACGGGCCTACCTGGATTGGGCATTACTTCGGCCGCCTGGTCCAGGGTCGTCTCCAAATAAGTGGCTAAGGAAGCATAGGTGGCTTCATCGGGCCGCGGCATACCCATAGGCGGCATGGCGCGGGTCCGCAGTTTCTTGACCACCTTTTCCCAAATCTCCGGCTGTTCACTGGCTCGGTCGACATCTGCTTGGTCAAGCAAAAACCCTGCCGCACGCACCCGTTCATTGTGGCACCCAAGGCAGTAGGTATTGACGACTTCCCGGTATTCCGCAATCGACAGCGAGGCGGAATGGGAAGATTGCAGTTCGGTTGGCCGGGAAGATGAGGCGGAACCCGACGATTGGGACCTGACGGTTTGATCCGAGCCGATTCCCACCAAGGCAGCCATAATCCAGGCCAGGATCACTCTTTTAAAAATAGTCCGACGAATCAAAGACCCCTCCTACTCCTTGAACGGCTGAAATCGGCATCCCAGTCCGTTTAGCCCCTCATAAATCCTAGCACACGCGCATGTACCAATACATTTATTATTTATTATTATGAACTGTGTTACTTACCGTCATTTTCACACAAATTCCCGGGCCATTGCAACGCTTCGGACCGGGAGGGGAACACGGGTCCAATTCAAACCATGCTCCTGGATCAAGGGATTCCGGCATCAGGGGTCCCGGGGATTCCTTCTTGACATGCCTGGACATCATGCTCCATGCTGTTTCCCAACCCGTTCGGGAGGGAGCCAGCTGAGGATAATGCCCATTGATGGTCTTTTTCATCCGCCTCTACTCTCACCGGCCACCATGTTGAAGCACCTCACGGTCCTGATTGGAATCGCCTGGGTTGGAGGGGGCTTTTCTCACGCGGCCGGATCCCAGTCCTTGAATACGGTCCCGTCACACGGCTCCGCCCAGCGAGCGGTTTTGGATCGCTTCTGCGTCACCTGTCACAACCAGGAACTCCGCACGGCAGGACTCATGCTGGATCAGATGGATGTGGAGAAGATCGGAGAAGGCTCCGCGGTGTGGGAAAAGGTATTGAGTAAAGTCGAGGCCGGTGCCATGCCACCGGCTGGTATGCCGAGACCCGACAAATCCACCGCCGACTCCCTGGTTGCCTGGCTGGAGACCGAGCTTGACGCTGCGGCGGCGGCCCACCCCAATCCCGGAAGACCGGCCATCCACCGCCTCAACCGCGTTGAGTACACCAACGCCGTCCGCGACTTGCTGGCGGTTGAGATCGATGGAACATCGCTTCTTCCCAGCGATGATGCCGGCTACGGATTTGACAACATCGGTGATGTCCTCTCGGTCTCGCCGTTGCTCATGGAACGCTACCTGTCCGCGGCACGGAAGATCACTCGGGCAGCCATAGGCGATTCCGAGGCGCGGCCTTATCTGAAAACATACGATGTTCATCGGTTCCTGTCCCAGGAGGACCGCATGAGCGAAGCACTCCCCTTCGGCTCACGGGGCGGAATTGCGATTCGTCACTTCTTCCCGCTCGACGGCGAGTACCTGATCAAACTCCGCCTGAAAAGAGATTTCAGCGGCAATGCAATCCTCGGCATTGCCGAACCGCACCATCTCAACATCCTTCTGGATGGCTCGAGAATCAAGCGCTTCACAGTCGGCGGCGAACCCCACAGCGACCCGGCGGAGTACGCGCGGATTGCCGATCAGGGACTGGAAATACGCCTGCCGGTGGAGGCGGGTCAACAAGTCGTCGGAGTCACATTCGTGAACCACAGGTCGATGCCGGAGGGTGTCCTGAGACCCCGTTTAGCAGGAATAGGCCGTGACCACCCGATGTCGGTGGGGAGCGTCACGATCGGCGGGCCCTACGACGCCGAAGGACCCGGAGAGACCGCCAGCCGCCGTAAAATTTTCAGCTGCATGCCAACCCTTCCTGAAGAGGAGGAAACGTGCGCTCGGGAAATTTTTTCCGCCCTGGCAGGTCGCGCTTATCGGCGGCCCGTCACCGATCAGGATGTCCAGACTTTGCTTGACCTGTACCGGGAGGCCCGGAGCGACCGGGGCTTCGAGGCGGGAATCGGAATGGTGCTTCGAGCCATTCTGGTTTCTCCGGAATTTCTGTTTCGCATTGAACGCGATCCGGACCCGGTAACTCCCGGTACCGCCTACCCGATCAGCGACCTGGAACTGGCCTCGCGGTTGTCGTTTTTCCTGTGGAGCAGCCTGCCTGACGACCCGCTTCTGGAGCTGGCCAAGGCCGGCCGACTTAGTGATCCTCGGGAGCTCGAGAAGCAGGTCGAGCGAATGCTCGGGGATGCCCGTTCCCGGGCCCTGGTGGTCAATTTCGCGGGACAGTGGCTGTACCTGCGCAATATTCGCTCCGCCTCGCCCGATCCGGCGGCCTTTCCCAGTTTCGACGAAAACCTGCGTCAGGCATTCCAGCAAGAGACGGAGCTCTTCTTTGAAAGCATGCTGCGTGAGGATCGCAGCGTACTCGACCTTCTCGATGCCGACTACACGTTCGTCAACGAACGTCTGGCACGGCATTACCAGCTACCCAATGTCTACGGAAGTCACTTTCGACGCGTGACGCTCAACGATCAGGAACGAAGAGGCTTGCTGGGCCAGGGCAGTCTTTTGACGGTGACCTCGTATCCCAACCGCACCTCTCCCGTTCTGCGCGGCAAGTGGTTGCTGGAGAACATCCTGGGCACACCACCACCTCCGCCTCCGCCCAACGTGCCGGCCCTGAAGGATCGCGGCGAAAATGGCGAGGCCCTCTCGGTGCGCCAGAGGATGGAGCAGCACCGTGCCAATCCGGCCTGTGCCAGTTGCCATGCCCGGATGGATCCACTGGGTTTTGCGCTGGAGAACTTTGACGGCATCGGCAGATGGCGAACCACCAGCGAAGCCGACACCCCGATTGATGCCTCGGGGATCCTCCCGGACGGGACCCGGTTTCAGGGTCCGGTGGGACTTCGTGAGGTGATACTCGGCCAGCCCGAACGATTCGTCACGACCGTCACGGAAAGACTGCTGACCTACGCCCTGGGACGAGGAGTCGAGTATTACGATGCTCCGGCCATCCGCAAGATCAGGCGGAAGGCCGCTTCGGAGGACTATCGCTGGTCGTCACTTATTCTGGGTATAGTCAAGAGCACGCCCTTTCAGATGAGGAGGTCACAAAAGCCATGATTTTCACCAGGAAATGCATCTCGCGCCGCACCTTCGTGCGGGGCATGGGTACCGCCCTGGCCCTGCCGCTTCTGGATGCCATGATCCCGGCAGCGGCGGCTTCACAGGTCTCCCAGGCGAAAACCCGCCTGGGCTTTTTCTTTGTTCCCAACGGTGTCACCATGGACCGTTGGACTCCGGTCCAAGAGGGTTCCGGATTCAAGATGACTCCCATTCTGGAACCGCTGGCTCCCTTTCGGGACCGCCTTCTGGTGCTGAGTGGACTCGACCACCAGACCGGTCTTGCCCTGGACGGCGAGGACTCGGGAGAGCATGCGCGCAGCAGCGCCACCTTCCTGACGGGGGTTCACCCGCTCAAGACGGAAGGTCTGGATACCCGGGTGGGAACTTCGGTGGACCAGATTGCTGCCAGGGAACTCGGCAAACAAACCCAGCTAGCCTCGCTCGAGCTGGCCCTGGAAAGCACCGATGTTGTCGGAGGATGCGACAGCGGCTACAGCTGCGCCTACGTCAACACACTTTCCTGGCGCACCCCCACCACTCCGATGCCGATGGAAAATCACCCGAGAGTGGTATTCGAGCGCCTGTTCGGAGACAGTGACAGCACCGACCCGGCAGTCCGGTTGGCCCGCATCCAGGAGGATCGCAGCATTCTGGACGTGGTCACCCAGCAGGTTTCACGCCTGTTAAGGGACCTCGGTTCAAGCGACCGTTCCAAGCTGACCGAGTATCTCGATGCCGTTCGGGATATCGAACGGCGCATTCAGATGGCCGAGGGGCAAAACAACCAGGAATTGCCCGCTCTGGAAAGGCCGGAGGGTATTCCGGCCACCATTGAAGAGCATGCCAGGTTGATGTTCGATTTACAGGTACTGGCCTACCAGTCCGACCTGACCCGGGTCACCACCTTCATGATAGGCCGCGCCCAAAGTCAGCGGGTCTACCGCGAGCTCGGCATTACCGATCCCTACCACTTGACTTCGCACCACCAGAATGATCCCGAAAAAATCGCCAAGGTCCTCAAGATCGATCTCTTTCACACCCGGATGTTCGCCTATTTCCTGGAGAAGATGAGATCGACGCCTGATGGCGACGGCAACCTACTGGACCATTCAATGATCGTCTACGGCTCCGGTTTGAGCGACGGCAACCTGCACCTGCACACCGACCTGCCGGTCCTGCTGGCGGGTGGCGGGGCGGGCCGGATCAAGGGGGGCCGTCACATCCGCTATCCCCAAGGCACGCCGATGACCAATCTGTTCGTGAGCATGCTGGAGATGGCAGGTGTCCCCACCCCAAACCTGGGCGACAGCATGGGAAAACTCCCCTACCTGGAGGGGTAGGGGAGGCGCTGCTCGAAGACCAGCGCGTTCCACGTTTCACGTTCCAATTTGGCACGATCCTGCAGCCTGTTGTAAGGGGGAACCGGAGTCGGCGCCTGAGGCGCCTCCCACATTCCGGAGGGCCGCTCACAGAACGGCCTCTACAAAAGCCAGCCAACTGACCGAAGCAGAGGGATCCTGCAACCTGTGCTGTGGGCGCACTGAGTGCGCCCACAGCAAGGATTGTGATGCTAATAGGGCACCGAAAAGAAGAATA
>JAPYTY010000009.1 GCA_029942065.1 Acidobacteriota bacterium
GGTCACTGGGACGAACCAGCTGTCCATGAGCGGCCCCGGCCGATGTGGAGATGCTCTCGTTAATGAGTGTCCCGCCCATATCGTTGGCGCCGGCACCCAGGCAGGCCTCCGACATTTTCAAGCCTTCCTTGACCCAGGAAACCTGAATGTTGGGGATATCCTGGTTGAGAACCAGTCGCGAGACGGCATGCATCTTGAGAACCTCGTTTCCGCTGGCTCCCCGTCTCACCTCCTTGACCAGCCCGTCCGTATACATGGGAGCTTCGCTATGAACGAAGCTGAGCGGAACGAACTCGGTGAAGCCTCCACTTTGACGCTGCAAATCCCTCAACAGCAGCAGGTGCCGCGCACAATGGTCCACGCTTTCCACATGGCCGTACATGATGGTCGAGGTGGTCGGGATCCCCAGGGAGTGAGCGGTTTGAATCACCTCGATCCACTGGGCCACGGTAATCCGTCCCGGGGAGATGCGATCCCGCACCTCCTGCTCCAGGATTTCGGCCGAGGTCCCCGGCAGGCTTCCGATGCCCGCGTCCTTGAGTTCCGAAAGGTATTCCCGGAAGCTCATTCCCGAGCACTCGGTTCCATAGAGAATTTCCTCCGGGGAGAAGGCATGGATGTGAACTTCCGGAAGAGCTTCCTTCACGGCTCGGCACAGCCGGATATACAGATCCCCCTCCATGCCCGGCGGAAGTCCCGCCTGGATGCAAACCTCGGTGGCACCAAATTCATTGGCCTCTCGAGCCCTTCTGATGATTTCCTCTTCAGGAAGGAAATATCCTTGATCACTGCGATAGGTACGACTGAAGGCACAGAAGCTGCAACGCTTCACACAAACGTTGGTGAAGTTGATGTTGCGATTGACCACGTAGCTGACTTCGTCACCCACCGTCTTGTGACGGAGATGATCGGCCGTCGCCAGGAGTGCCCATAAATCCCCACCGGTGGCTGAGAAAAGGGTCACGACCTCATCTTCCGACAAATCGCGCCCTTCCAGCGAGCGGCCCAGGATCTGGGCGGTCTGGACGGTTGCGGTTTTCAGATGGCCTTCGAGCGTTTCATTCATAGCCGCATTTCCCTATGGGAATCTGAAGTTGTTGCGCCGGAGAGGGGAGAACCGCTCCAGTTGTGTCCGTCAAAATAACCCTCGGAATCGGCTTCCTGTCGAAGCCGTTTGACCAGTTCCGGTGCAATGAAGTCGGATCTCTCCATAAAGTACTCCGGGTAGACGGGATAGCGCGCCCGCAACTGGTATCCACGATCCTTCATCTGCTGCTGCATCTTCACAATCTGGGGCCAGCTGGCTTCCGGGTTGACATAATCCCTGGTCACCGGCGAGATCCCGCCCCAGTCGTTGATCCCGGCCTCCAGGTAGATCCAGTAGGGGGCGGTGAGATTGGGCGGTACCTGGACGTTCATCTCCGGTCCCAGAAGAATCCGGGCCAGAGCCACCGTCTCCAGCATCTCCTCCCGGGTGGCCTCGGAGGATTGCTCCATGGGAGTGTCGGGCTTGGCACAAAAGTTCTGGATGATCACTTCCTGGATGTGACCAAAGCGCTGTTGCAGATCTTGTATGGCTTCAAGCGCGTCGATGCGATCCTGGGCGGTCTCGCCGATTCCGACCAGAAGACCGGTGGTGAAAGGAATCTTTAGCTCTCCGGCCAGCTCCAGCGTCCGCAGTCTGGCTCGGGGGTGCTTGCTGGGCGCGTGCTCATGGGGACCTCCCGGCTGATAGAGGTGTTCACTGGTGCTCTCCAGCATCAAACCCATTGACACGTTGACCGGCCTGAGGGTTTGGAGTTCACGCTCGGTCATGGTGCCGGGGTTGCTGTGAGGGAAAAGGCGAGTCTCCTCCAGCACCAGCTCGCACATCGCTTTCAAATAGTGGATGGTGCTGGTAAAACCGTGATCCTCGAGCCATTTCCGGGCCTCGGGATATCGCTGCTCGGGTCTTTCCCCCAGCACGAAGAGGGCTTCCCTGCACCCTGCCTGCTGGCCCGCACGAGCCACTTCCAGAACCTCTTCAGGGTTCATGTAGAGGCTTTCCGCCTGCTGCGGACTCTGCCGAAAAACACAATAGCTACAAAAATCCCGGCACAATCGGGTGAGGGGGATAAAAACTTTGGGTGAAAAACTGACGATGCGGCCCTTGCTCTGGTCCCGCATCGACCGGGCTTCAGCACAAAGTTCCTGGAGGCTGTTTCGTTTTCGGATGTCAACTACTGATTTTGGCATCGTTTCCCGTGCATTTTATCAGGTTCGCGGAGATCCTGTTTCACTGGCACCTCAATGTAGACCGGGGGATTCTACTGAGGCGTTTCGGGGGGAGTCAAGAAAGCGAATCTTTTCCGGATTGGGTCAAGCCCGGGAAGTGGATCCGGGTTCATAAACTGATTCCGTCCGCCTCCAGCTCCTCACTTGAGGCCTGCCTGGAAAGAGTTCCTGGAGGGTTCTGGTACCAGCCCGGGTCCTGGTAGCTGGTAATGTCATCGCGAACCTTCAGCACGGTGAACATCCCTCCCATGTCCAGGTAGTCGTGTTTGCCTGGTGCTCCCTTCATCGGGATGCTGTTATCGGGCATCGACATTCCCATGTGGCCCATGCCTGCCATGCCGCTCTGCCCCATCGTCATATAACCGGGAAGCAGCGGGCGAATCCGATCGTCCAGTCCGGCCGGGTCGAGGCCGATCACATTGGGTCCCTCGTGCCCCATCTGGTTCATGATGTGGTGTGTGAAATGGCAGTGCATCGCCCAATCCCCGGGTGCATCGGCGACAAATTCGATATCTCGCGTCGCGCCCACCGGTACCAGGACGGTCGTTTCCGGCCACTGCGCCGTTTCCGCAATGGGGCCTCCGTCGGTTGCCGTGATCTTGAAAAAATAGCCGTGCAAGTGGATAGGATGGTTGTCCATCGCGCTCAGATTTCCGAATCGCATGCGGACCCGTTGGCCGGTGCGGACCACCAACGGCTCGGTTCCCGGGAAAGCTTTGCTGTTCAAAGTCAGGACATTGAAATCCGACATCTCGCGCGGGTCGGGACGCCGGGCCCCAATCGGGACGTACCACTCGCTGAGCATGATGGCGAAGTCGCGATCGACCTGGTATCGAGGGTTACGTTGATGGACGACAATCATGCCCATGAGCCCCATCCCCATCTGGGTCATTTCATCGACGTGCGGGTGGTACATGTAGGTCCCTGGATAGAGGAACGTGAACTCGTACCTGAAAGTTTCTCCGGGACGGATATAAGGCTGGTTCAGACCACCCACCCCGTCCATGCCGTTGGGCAGGATAATGCCATGCCAGTGGATGGTGGTGGGCTCGGGCAGACGGTTGGTGACATAGATACGTACCCGATCCCCCTCAACCGCTTCGATGGTCGGTCCCGAGGTCCTGCCATTGTAGCCCCAGCAACTGCCTTTCAAGCCCGGAGCGAACTCGTGCTCCACCGGCTCGGCGATGAGATGGAAGACTTTGACGCCCTCCACCACCCGAAAAGGAAGCGACACGCCGTTCGGGGTCACCACCGAGGCGGAGCCGGTCTGCTGGGCTGGTGCGTCAGTTCCGACTTCCGCAACGCCTTCCGCGTCTTGTAGGGCAACAGCCGGGCGTCCTGCCAGAAGCCCACCGCCGGCGATTCCGGACCCCATCACGAAATTTCTTCTGGAAATCATCGAAAGTCTCCTTTCCCGCAATTCACGGCATTCCCATGTCAAGATCACCCTCGGCAGACACCAGACGGCCTGCCAGGATCTGGTCCATCGTAGCGCGCGCGTGCCAGTATTCCTGAAGAGCCCTCACGTATTCCTGGGCCGTCCGGACTTGATCCCGCCGAGCCGCGATCAGTTGAAACACTCCCAGTTCCATCGCGTTGTACTGCAGCTGGGTCTCGTCTATGATCTGTTCCCTCAAGGGAAGCAGGACATCTCGATAATGTTCGACTCGCCGGGCATCGACCAGCAATTCGTTCCGTGCGGTACGGACCGCACTGCGAATACGGACAGCCCGCGCCCGATACTGCAGTTCCAGTTGCCTCATTTCGGCACGTGCCAGCGCTACCTGACCCTGCCCTTGATTGAACAGGGGAAGGTCAAGCGAAATCACAGGGCCGAATTCACGGGTACCCTCCTCGCGGCTCAACTCGACTCCGGCACGCAATGAGGGCAGGAGCCCCTCTGCCCGCGCCAGATTGGCGCGCCGGGCTGCCGCCCGGTACCGATGCTCCAGCTCAACCAGGTCCAGGCTTTGATCGATCGATCGCGCCTCCAGGTCGACTAGATCAGGCGCCTCCTCCTGGGGGTCCGCCAATCTCCCTGCTAGTTGCCAGTTCGTCTCCATCCCCGACAGGCCCATCAACGCATTGAGCCGCTCCCGGCGGCTGAAGGCGACTGCTTCAGCGATGGCCGCCTGGCCTCGGGATTCCTCGTAGAAGGCTCGCTCGTTGGCCAGCTCCAGCGCCGGGATGTTACCGGCATCATGGAGACGCTGGGCGACATCGTAGGAAGCCGCGGCGGCTTCAAGCACAGTCTCGTCCAGTTCCAACAACTGTTCGGCCGCCTGGTAGTCGTAATAGGCAGTGCGGACGGAGTGGGCAAAGCCCAGAATCATGCCGGCCGTCTGAAAGCGGACAGCATCCAGTTCGGCAGAAGCCACCCCGCGGTACATCGGCAGGAACAGCAGACGGGAAAGGTCGGTGGTTGCGGCAAAGGAGAACTCTGCCCTTTCACTCGGCACTTCGGAACGTTCGGCCTCAAGTTCGATATTCGGCGGCAAGCTGGCGTCCAGAAGCAGGGCCCGTGCAATTCCCAGCTCTTCGATGGACGCCTGCAGGTCACTGTTGTTCAGTAGAGCGATTCGAACAGCCTCCTCGGAACCTACAGGCCGGCTGAGGATTTCCGCTACCCGCTCATCGGGCGGGCCATCGAGGTAACGCCAGTGCGCGTCAAGCCCGGCCCTCTGGTCGATCAGGTCCCGAACCGACTCGAATCCGGCGTCGCGTGCAGCGCAGGCAGAGAGACTAAGCAAAAGAAGGAGCATGCAACTATGGGTGACGAGTTTCATGATTGGCATCTTCAGACCTTAGGGCTGGGAACGAGTGGGTCCGGAAAAGTTGTCCTGGTGCCCTGTTTCGCTGGGTGGAGAGGCTTCTGATTCCTCAGCTACATCATTGACGCTGAAGATTTGATATCCGTGCTCCGGGTGAGTTTCGATTTTGAAGATGATCTCATCACCGACCTCGAAGGGATAGTCCATCGCCTCCTCGTCCACCTGAAAGGACATCCTCATCGCACCCATGAAACCGGGAATAGCTCCATGCTGAATTTCCAGCTGGGTTTCTCCGATTCCCTCAATCACGCCCTGTCCAACATACGGCGCATCACGCGTCCCCTCCGGCTCAGGGGCATCGGCACTGGACTCTGACGGAAACGCACCTTGGCCGTCTTCCCTATCCGAGGTAGCAGCAAAGGCTCCGGATGGATTCGAAGGTGAGTCCGGGCGCAAGATGGCCGCAGGGTCGCTCTCTACCCGCCCTCTGGGGGCATCGATTCGCGCCGGGTGATTGGAAGACAGCGGTAAAGTCGTGGACACGCAGCCAGCGTTCATCAAAACCAACGCCGGCAGGCCTATCAGAAGTGTCCCGGCAGCCGGAAATTTTTTCATCGAAACCTCTTTTGACAGTCTGTGGGCAACCAAGGATGTGACATCATCTTCCGGATGACGGAATTCGGACAATCCTCAACTCGGCGGAATTCTTCCGTACAAACCGGAACTTGTCAAGAGGCATGAAAAACGGCAACTGCAGGGTGAAAGGGGATCAGTTCATGTGGCATTGGGGGCGCTTGAGAAAACGACCGCTAATTCTCAGAAATAACCAGTTTTCCCCTCAGCATATTCATGCCGCAAGTAAATATAAACTCGCCTGACTCCTGCGGCGTGAATTCAACGACCACTAGCTCGTTGAGCGGCAGTTCCCGCTCGATCTCGTATTCTGGAAAAATGACTTCAGTCCCACAGGTGTTGTTCGTTTCGCGCACAAAGGTCAGCCTGGCTGGAACCCCCAGCTGAAGCTTTAACTGGGCCGGCTCATAGCCCTTTTCGGTCACCTTGATGGTAGCTTCCTGCTCCTGCTGCGGACTCCAGGCCTGAACCGGCTGGGCCGCCACTAGAATCGCTACAACCGTCGCCAATGAAAACAGACTCAGCTTCATAGGATCTCCTTCTTGGAAAGATCAATTTATACCACAATCCGATGTCCGCGCCACTGCAGGACCTGGCTTGGACTCTTCTGATCATCCTAAAATTATCAGAATCCAAGGCGAAACCCCTGGGATTGTGTTTCACACTCTCGAGGCTAATCCTTGAGAGGAAAGTCCCCAAACTCCGGGAAAATTTCTACTTACCATATTTAGGTTCAGGGGGACTGGGTCTTGGCGTGCATCTACTTTCAAAGGGAGGGCTAACGATGAAAGCAAACATTACGATACTACTTTTGGCAGGCATGTTCCTGACACCAGCCGCTCTGGCCGATGATGTGGAGGATGTGAAAGCGGCGGCATTGGAATATTATGTGGCACTCAACGCCGGGGATGCCGACCTCTACGCCAAACTCAACGCGGACGAATCAAGCATCTTCTCTGCCGGCGGTGGAATGCTCTCCAGGCACACTTCTCTTGAAGCACGCAAGCAAAGCTTCCAAGCCACTGTTGATGGGGGACTCAAGCGCAATCACAACTGGCCCAAGCATTCCGAGGTGAGGGTCAACGGCAAAATGTTTGCCGTTGAAAGCTCGTATACGACTGGATCATCAACCTCACCGAGTGGTACCGTCACCCGGCACCGAAACCGGGCCACCCGCATCTGGGTCAAGCAGGATGGCCAGTGGAAGATCGTTCACCAGCATTACTCTCCCATGCAACCGGTGCATCCGGGTGAATTGGAGAGATAACTGATCAGCATTTCTCATAACCTGCGGCCACCTCAATCTCGTTGACGGAGAGACGCAGTCCGTTTAATATGGTAGAAACCGGATTATTAAGAAGAAATGGGTAAATTAGGACTGATTATCCTGACAATGGCTGCCGTGGCGCTCGGCGGTTTTTTGCTCTGGCCGGATGTGGAACCACCGATGGATCAGGTGCAGGCAGCACCCTTGCCCGAGACCGATCAACACCTGCCGATAGACGAAAGACCGATGGCCAGTGTGGAAGGCGTGGTGATTGATCTGAACTGTGCGGCCACGGCTAAAGTGTTGACGGGTTCCTGGGATAGCACGGCCCTTGACTCCGTCCTGGAGAACGCGACCCTGCAGCAGGATTGCGTCTCACTGAAGAAGGGGCAACCGGTGGCCGTTTTCTATGAGGACAAAATTCAGGCGGTTCTGGCCTGCAATCCAAGGGGCGGAGGCGAGATCCAGAGAAGTGAAGAGCATGGAAATCCCCATGCCCTCACAAAATACGCCGGCGCTCCAGTGGTGGTGGAGGGGTTCTGGGCCGACAAAGGGACCAACCTTTTCGTCCCGGTAAGAATCCGGCGCCGTATTCTCCATGCCGAGTCCTTCTTCACCAGGGGAGGGTGGCATACCCTGGATTGCAATCACGACGGTGTGCCCTTCAGTGCCTCCGACGCACTGGTGCCGCCGAACGCACCACATTAAGAACAGGGAGATTCCCACATGAATGCTCATTCCAAGAGACTGTTATTTTTTTTCGGGACCCTGTTACTGGTTTTGTCGGGATGTGCCCGGACACGGGCGGACGAGGCCGGCGAGCCTTCTGTGACCCAGGGGCTGTCCTTTCGGGATTCCATCCTGGTTGGCGACACCGAACTTAATCCCGGTGACCCCTACCTTAAGGTGTCTCAGGATGGAGAGGTGTTCGTGAGCTGGTCCCAGAACAACCCTCAGGCAGAAGGACACAATACCCGCGACCTGTTCGTTTCGGCGGTGAAAGCGGGGGGGCAGGAACTGGGAGAACCGCGCCGAGCCAATGATCGACCCATCTCCTCTCACGGGGGTGAGAATCTGGCCAAATTCACCATCGGTCTGGATGGGAGCCTCACTGCCATCATGCCCCTGGTTGGCTCCGAACTGCATACGGGTGATCTGATGACGTCCTATGCGGAAAAAGGAGAACCCTTCTCCAGCACCAACGTCGCCAGATTGAATGACGATAATGCGGTGGCCAACCATGGCTTCACCGACATCGCGACCAGTCCGGATGGAAGGATTTTCGCATCCTGGGTGGACGGGCGAAACGAGCTGGACCAATCCGAGTTGTTCATGGCGGTGTCTGAAGATGGCGGAAAGACCTTCAGCAAGAACTATCAGATTGGAGAAGAGGCCTGCAATTGCTGTCGACCCAACATTGTTTTCCTGGACGGTGGTCGTACCATTGCGCTCTCTCATCGCTTCGTGGATCCCGATAATGTGCGCAACCATGTAATGGTTCGCTCGGTCGATGGAGGAAACACTTTCAGTGATCCCATTCCAATCAGCGACGACGGCTGGGTGAGTCACGGTTGCCCTCATGCGGGTATTTCCATCGCAGCGGATCAGCAGGAAGTCATCCATGCCGTGTGGTGGACCGGTGGTCGGACCAAGCAGGAGGCGGGAATCTACTATGCCCGTTCAGAAGACGGTGGACAAAGCTTTGCGCCGCGCCAGCTCATAGCCGAGGCACGTGACGACATCGTCATGCATACTCACATCACGGTGGATCAAAGCGACACTCTTTATGCCGCATGGGTCAACCTGGAAGACAACCAACCGAAGATTTTCCTGGCTTATCGTCCCACCGGAGAAACCGAGTGGAGTCCGATCCAGCAGGTCAATGACGATCCAGACTGGTATGCCTTCTATCCCATGCTCTCTACGGATGAGGAGAATCTTTACCTCACCTGGATGGAGCGAAAAGGCGAGGGCATGAGAATCAAACTGCGCACCACCCTTCTGGCGGGAATGTAGTCTGGCGCTGGTCGAAGACCGGCGCGTTTCAGGTTTCACGTTTCAGGTTGGCACGATTTCGCAGCCTGTTGTAGGGGCGTACTGAGTACGCCCACAGCATTAACGTGGGTTGCTGAGAAACGACGCATTCATCAGTGCCACGCCTCCTGTGGATGTTCCTGCTTCCAACGCAGCGGATTAGCCAGAATATACTCGCGGACCACATTGAGATCTTCATCACCACGGATGACATGTTCATGATAATTACGCTGCCAGACAGGCTTTCCCGGGGTCTGACCCAGCAGGTTGATCCGTCTGTTACAAGCTGATTTGAATCCCTTGACCATCGAACCAAGTGATCCGGGATGACGGCGTGGTTGAAAAGGCTCGTGCTCGGCGTAGGATCGCACGAACGTGCAACCGAACTGATCGCGGGCAAGTTTTTGTTCCGCTTGGACATCCCCGAATTTAATGATTCCGTGCACATGATTGGGCATGATCGCAAACTCATCCAGCTTCACACCAGGTCTCAAACTCGACGTTTTCAGCCATTCCTCTTCCACCATCTGGCCGAACGGATTGAGCCGAATTTGGCCTTTCTTGATTTCACCAAACAGGCACCGCATCTGGAAGGTGCAGATCGTCACAAAGTACTCTCCGGAATCCGAATAGTCATGGCCCTGGATGCGAACCGTTCGTCGAGTCCTTAGCATTTACCCTCCATCTCTCAGACCTTGCTGCGGGCGCACTCGGTGCGCCCCTACACTCACTATTACGTGGGTTGCAAAAAATGAACGAAAGAATCGGTGCAGGGGAGCTGTGCTCACCCTCCCGACCGACCTTGCTGCGGGCGCACTCAGTGCGCCCCTACATTAGCTATTACGTTGGTTGCAAGAAATGAACGAAAGAGTTAATACAGGGGAGACGTACGCCCACAGCAAGGTCGTGGGTTGCCAAAAAAAATGATGAAAAATTCAATGCAGGGGAGGCTTGCGGCCGAGCAGATCGGCCGGATAGCGGACGGCGCCTTTTTGAACGATCTCTTGTGAGTTGATGACCTGGTGGGTTCTCACCAGTTCTCTGAAAGGGGGCGTGTGTCCCTCCCGAGCGCCGTAGCCCAGGGGGTTCTCGCCGGGGCCGCCTGCAGAACCCACCACGATTCGACCGACCATTCCAAGCACTTCCTGATTGCGGCTGTAGTAGTCATAGGTGCCTTCGGTCTCAAAGGTCCATTCAAAGGCATCCCCGCCGCCCGAGTCAAACGGCCTGGCACCTTCGGGAATGCGCAACTCATGATTGTCGTGGTCGGGATGAAAGGCCAGGGCCGACAAACCATTGGCCCGGCAGGTCCAGCGAACCGTCGTGCCCGGCTCGACATGCAGCCCGATGGGATCAAAATCAAAACGGCCGATGCGGTAGTTTCTGACCATGATGATCTCGGTGACTTCGGCCTCGTTTTGGGACCCGACCCGCATCCATCCCGCACTCGGGAACACCAGGGCACCGGCTCCTGCCGCCTTCATGAATTGCCGCCGATTGATCCTGTTTCTTGACATGATTCATTTCCCCTGGACTTCTGGACTAATCTCCATCCACCGTGAAAGCGTGGACGAAATAATCGTGAGATCGCACCTCCTCAGGCGACCAACCCGTCATGGGAGCACCATTGCTGGTATAAAGCGCACCGTTTGCAATAGCGGTCCCGCCCCGGTAGATGGTGGGCAACTGGTACTGCCACAGGGTTCGGCCGTCCTCGGTATCCAGCGCTTCCAGAGAACCGTCAAACAAACCCTGATAGAAAACACCATTGGCCGCGGCGACCGGTCCCCAGACCAGGGCCTGGTTGGGACTCCACCATTCGATGTCGCCGTTGTAGGCGTTGAGACCCGCACTGATGGACATGTTCCCCTTGAGATTCCGGGCATTGGAGACCAGGCAGATCCGATTGCCGACAACCGCCGTGCTGTTGAGTTCGGGCCCCCCGATCTGGTCGGCTTTGTACAACATGGTTTTCCAGTACAACTCGCCCGTGAAGCGGTTCCAGCAGAAAACGCCCCCTTTGTTGCCGGCCACCACACACTTGCGCATGGCATCCCCGCGGTACCCTGCCGGTGCGCGAGCATCGACAATCATGGGATGAGACCCGAAGTCAAGATCGAAGGGATCTCCGGGACGGACCTGGTAGTACCAGAGCAGTTCGCCGCTGTTCAGGTCATGGGCCAGAATGCTCTCGGTGTAAAGCATCGGACCGGCAGGCATGAAGCCCTTCACGCTGCCCGTGACTTTGTAGACAATGTTGTACTGCTCGTCGACGGCCGGGGAGGTCCACCACCGACCCTCCTCCATACTGAGATCCCGGCACCACCCGGAAACGCCACCTGACGGCACCCGTCTCGGCATCCAGACAGGCGATTTCCCCGCTTTCCATATTGGAGGAAAATCCGGTCAACACCTTGCCGTCGTGGACGGCCACCGAGCAGAACATCTGCATTCCGCGTCGGTCGGACAGGCGAGTACTCCAGATCTCTCTTCCCGTGGCAGCATCTAGACAACGGACCCGGGAGTAGTTGTCTCCGAAGTAGGTGCGGCCGTCGAGGTAGTGACAGGAAGAACGGACTCGATTGGGCAAGGGCTCCGCCCGGAATCTCCACTTCAACTGTCCGGTCGCGGAATCCAGTGCATACTGGGACCCATCGTGGGATCCGAAAAACAAGGTGTCCCCGATCACGGTAGGGGTGGCTTGAATGGGCCCCTCGGCCTGAAAGGTCCACTTGAGTTTCAGCCGCGATACGTTGTCGCGGCCCAGAAGGGTTTCGCGGGCATTGTGGCGGGTGTTGTGCAGATCGTATCCGAAGCGCGGCCAGTCCGCCGGGCCGGCCTGAGGCAGACCCTGGGCAAAGGAGAAATCGGCTCGGCCGGTAATCACCAGAGCGGCACCGGCGCCCTGCAGGAATCGCCGGCGACCGGACTGCTTCGCTTGTCTTGACTCATCGGTTGACTGTCCTCCCGATGGCTAACCCCTCTTGAAGTGGCGTTGTACGATTCGGTCGGCTCCAAACAGGGCCACCGTGGCTACCGTACCGGCATAGCCCTGGGATGCGGCTCGGGGGACCACGCTGGCATCACAGATGAAGAGCCCGTCGATGTCATGGGACTCGAAGTAGGGATTGACGACCGACCTCTGAGGATCGGTGCCCACGATACAGGATCCGACAAAGGCTTCCAGATGGTAGACGCGAACGGGCCGATCCATCCCCAGAATCTCGCGGGCACCCATCTTTTTCAACATCTCATACACCACTTCCCGCGCCATCTCCAGAGGCTTCACGATGGCGGGATCGTTCCCTTGAAACAGCTGCTCTCCCCACTCGTTGATCCAGCCGCGATGATTGGCGGGGCGGACCACTTCCACCCGGCTGCGCGCCAGTTTGGCGAGATCGCGCCGCGCCGGGGTCATCTTCGCCACATCCCATATGTCCCGCATATACTCCTTGTGTTCTCGGCCGAACTGGGGCGCCTGGGCGCCCATGGCCAGGCGATCAGGATAGGCCACTCCCACCGGCCAGATGGCCATCGAGAGGCGATCCAGACTCTTGTCCGGATAGGTATCCTCGTAGCAATAGAAGGCATTGTGGTGCTTGAATTCTCCGTCGGTGATGGGTTCATCGAAGATTGCTGTGGGACCCATCGCCTGAGGGCGATTGTCGGTATTACGTCCCACGTTTCGATTCTCCACCACCAGATTCCCGCCCGTGAGTTCTCGCGGTCCGTAGCCCGATCGATACAGCAAAGGGGGGTTGCCGTAGTCGCCGGAGGAAACGATGACCCTGGGAACCTCCATCGTTTTTCGAACTCCATCCTGGGTGTACTCCACTCCCTTGACGCGAACCTGAGCTCCCACTTTCTCAAACAAAATTCTTTCCACGTTGGAATCGGGGATCATCTCCGCGCCGCGCTCTTCAGCCAGGGGCAAATAGGCAAAGAAACTCCCCTGTCGCGCATCGTACTTGCACATGTTGGTCCCGTCACAGTAACCCGTAAGGAGGCAGTTGCGTTTCGCTATCGTGGCCTCATGGGCGTGATAGCCCATCGACTGGGCCGTATCGCGGAACAGGAAGTCGAGACGGCACAACTGCTCATCGGGTCTGGCGTGAATGTTGAAGTCCCGATGGATCTGTTCGCCATAAGGCTTGAGATTTTGATAGCTCCAGTCGGCACCGGTTTCACGGACCCACGACAGGTAATCCACCTCGAAGGGAGCATTGGTCCTGGCCGTATAGTGCAGGGTACCCCCACCGAAAATAGAGGGCACGCTCTGGGTAAAGATTCTCTCGTCGGCATTGGGGGCGACCTGTCTGGAGCCGCCCGGTCGAAGACCCGTTCGGTAGGCGTATCTTCTGCCATGGTCGAGCGAGACATTGCTGAACGCCTGCCTGCGCACAGGGTGGCCGTAGCCGGGACGTCCCTCTCCCTTGAGATAAGCTCCGCGGTCAAAAATCGCGATTTTGAGGGGCTCGCCCGTGGTCGGATTCACCCCGTTCTCAGCGATTTTTCCGGCCAGGGTACAGCCGGCCTGGCCGGCTCCCACGATTGCTAAATCATAAGGTTGATCAGCCATATTTTCTGTCCCTTTCACCAGGTTTTTTTATTTTGATAGGCCCCGATGCTAATACTTCAGAGTGGCGAAGGCAATCAAGAACTCCCTACACCAGACGCAGAGGCATTCTTTGAACCCTGGTGATTTCGGTTTCATTACTTGTTCCACCCAAATGGAAGATATAGAATTCCGCTAGATCCTGGAAACATGAACTTCAACCAAAGAGGGTCGAAACAATGCCTGAAACCAACTATGACGTAGCGATCGTGGGTGCGGGTTTTTCGGGGCCGATCCTGGCGGCCAAGATTGCCGAGAAGGGCGTCAACCCCAGGAACGGAAACCGGCTCAAGGTCGCCCTGATCGAAGCCGGGCCCTACCTCAAGGGCACTCCCCGGCCCGGTTACGGATCCCCCGTGCGGCGCCAGAGGTTCACCAACCTGGAGTCCAGCAACCCTGTTTACCACTGGGAAAGCGGTGGAGCCAAAATGGTGGGAGGGACCTCCCTGCACTGGACCGCCCAGTCCTTTTTACCCTTCCCCATCGATTACATTCATTGGCAGAAAGAGACCGGGGTCGATTGGACCCAGGAGAATTTCAAGGAAGCGGTGGCGGAAATCCGGCGGGTTTTCAACATCCACCAGTATCCGGATGAGGTCGATACCCGGGGGAACCAGCTCTTTTACGACGTGGCCAAAGGCATGGGACACGATCCTCACCGGCAGAGCGGCTCACGCCAGAACTGCATTTACTGCGGCTTTTGTTCCGGGCGGAGAATGTGCAAGTACGATTCCCGTTCCAGCACGCTGGGGACCTATATCCCGGCGGCCGAGGAACACGGGGTGGACATTCTTCCGGACACCTATGTGGAGAAGATCGTGATCGAGCAGAAGGGAGAGCGGGGAGTGGCACGCGGTCTGATTTGCCAGAGTGCCGGCTCCACCTACCAGATCACAGCCGATCACGTCATTGCCTGCTGTGGATACACTCGAACACCCTGGCTCCTGATGCGTTCCGGCTACGGCCCCCCGGAGTGGAGAGGAAACCCGATCACGGTCAGGAACTCCAATATCGGAAAACACATTGACGGACACCCCGGCGTGCCGGGTGTGAGTGCGCTTTTTGATGAGCCCATGGGCGACGGCGAGGTGGGGAGTATCGGGGGATACTACATGATCCATGATGACCGGGCCGACGGGGAAGGCAGACTCCTGTTCCGGGCCAACTTCGGAGACGACCGGATGCCCGACATGGCGGCGCTCAACACCTTCGCACCCGAGTTCGGCCGGAAACACAAGCAGTACATGCAGACCAAAGGAATCTTGCGAACCGGATCTCTACGTCCCAGCGTGGGGAAGGGCTCCGGACGCTGGGCCATGGACCCGGACGGAAAAATTTTCTACGGCGGTGATCACTCCTTGACGATCCGGAGATCCAAGGAAGGAATGGCCATCGCGCGTGAGGTACTGGAAAAGATGGGAGCCCGAAAGATCACCTCCATCGACATTCCGGTCCGAATTAACGAAGCCACCCGGGGCTCACACCGGGTGGGCTCCTGCCGGGCCGGCGCGGATCCCAAAACTTCCGTGGTCAATCCCCACTTCGAGTCGCATGACGTGGACAATCTATTTGTGTGCGATGCCAGTGTGATTCCACGAGTGACCACGGGAAACAGCGGCACTCCCCAGGCCTCCCTGACGGTGTTCGCCGCAGCCCGCATCATCGACCGCCGGTTCAGCTGAGGGAAACATTTAACAGGGCCAGTTTTAAACAAGGAGTGAACCATGTTAGCCAGGATTAAAGTCGCAGGCGCCCTGCTGTTGATCGGATCATGTTTGATGATCCCGGCGCTCGCCTTTTTACAACAACAGGGAAGTCTTGCGGAGTCGATGCCCGAGGGCAAGGGCGGTGAAATGGTCAGAACCGTGTGTGTCGCCTGCCATACCCTGGACACCGTGGTGACCCGAAGCAAGAGCCAGCAGAGCTGGCGAGCTACGGTCAACGACATGATGGGTCGAGGAGCACCGCTTTCCTCCTCGGAGGCCGATACCATCATCGACTATCTGGGCGAGCACTACGGAGTGGACTCCTCACCTGCTTCAGTCTCCTCGGATCCCCCGGGAAAGGATGTGGTGACGGCCAAGTGCTTTCAATGTCACGGGGACGCCTACTATAAACATGTGAGGATGAGTCAGAGGGAGTGGGAGGGCGTGATGTACCGCATGGTCGGTCGAGGAGCTCTCTGGACAGAAGAAGAGATCAACCAGATGGCACAGTATTTTGGCCAGGTCTACGGACCTGATGCACCTTGAGGAAGATCACCTGACAAGGAGGAGAGGATGAGAGAACTAGTAGCTCAATATCTGTCGAAGTCGATTTCGCGAAGGACCTTCGTGAGCAAGCTGGCAGGTACGGGAATATCCCTGGCAGCCGCCCAGTCCATCGTCGAGTCGGTCACGCCGCTGGTATACGGACAGGGCGCGAATCAGATCCCTCCTGAAGGGGTGAAGATCTTTCAAGGCACGGGGGCCGAAGCGTTCGCCGAGCAGTTGATCGCCTCGGGCGTCGAGTACGTCTTTGGCAACTCGGGCAGCCAGGATGTCTACTTCTACGAAGCCCTGGTGGATCGGCCCCAGTTGAAGTACATCCTGACACCGCACGAGGGTCCCGGTGCAGCCATGGCGGCGGGATACATCAAGGCTTCAGGAAAGCCCGCCATGGTCATGCAGGTGGCGGTGGTGGGTCTGGTCAATGCGATGGGCCAGATGTACAACTCCTTCAAGTCCCAGACGCCTCTAGTGTTTTACACCTATCGGGCGGATCGAAGCACCACGGCTGGACGGGACGGCTTCGAAGAGGTCGCCTATCAGGAGGAAATGGTTGCCCCCATCACCAAATGGCGCTGGTTGGCACGGCGCCCCGACATGATTCCGGAGACCGTTCGCCGCGCCTTCAAGGTGGCCTGGACACCCCCCTATGGTCCCACCTACGCCACCTGGCATGGCGACTATAATCGAGCGGAGGTTCGCGCTGAGGTCATCGTCCATGACAAGGTGGATCCGAACATGCGGGTGCGCCCCAATCCCAGAGAAGTGGAGCGCGCCGCCCAGATGCTGGTCGAGGCCGAACAGCCGCTGCTTAATGTGGGAGATGAAATCTACAAGGCCAAGGCCGTGGACAAGGCGGTCAAGCTGGCGGAACTGCTGGGAATGCCGGTGGCCCAGACCAGCCAGATTTTTTCCAGTTTCCCTGAGAACCACCCGCTGTGGGTGGGCCGGCTTCGCTCGGTGGGCCGTCTCGATTTCCCAAAAAACGTGGACGTTGCGATCAACGTGGGAAACAAGCTCCAGCACGGCAGCCCTTCTCTGATCGTGGGGCGAGATATCAAGTTCATCGATATGCGGATTGACAGCAACAGCATGGGCAATGTGATTACCACCGATGTCCCGCTGGTGTCCGATGTCGCTTACGGCATGGATGATCTGATCACGGCGGTGGAAAGCCTCATGACGCCGAAGCTTCGAGCAAAGGCCAAGCAACGGATCGAGCAGACTCGCGCCTTCGGGGAAAAAGCCAGAGAACTGAGTGCCCTGGTGACCAAGAATCCCTACTGGGATCAAAGCCCTATGCTGGCCGGCCGTGTCACCTACGAACTGACCCAGTTTGCCGATGAGAACGCCATCATTGTCGATGAGACCGAATCGGCCGGTCCCAAGCATCTGTTTGGATTCAATCCCCTGGGAGGGCGAGAATACATTCGGTCTCATGCCGGACATCTGGGTTCGGGCGTGGGAACGGCGGCCGGAGTCAAGCTGGCCCGCCCCAACCAGCAGGTGATCTGCATGACCGGCGATGGCGGCTTTATTTTCGGCCCCACGGCGCTCTGGAACATGGCCCGGCTGGAACTGCCTGTCATCGTGGTGGTCTACAACAACCACGCCTACAACGGGCCCCACAACCGAGCCTTTTCCAACCTTCCCAACGGCCGCATGGTCGAAACAGGTCACTTCGTGCATGATTACCTGGGCAATCCCGATATGGACATGGCCTACATCGCCAAGGGCTTCGGAGTGGACGGCGAGGTGGTGGAGTCCCCGGATCAATTGAAAGAAGCTTTGGCCCGGGCGCGGAAGTCCACCCGCGATGGCAAGCCGTACCTGATCGATGCCCAGGTCGCCCGTCCCAGCACGCTTTGGGCGGACAACCCCTGGACACCTCCGATCAGCGGCGCCAAGATGCGCACGCGCAAGGTGTAGGTTCACCACTAAGGCACGGGAATCAACTCACCACAAAGGCACAAAGAAGACCAAGTAAAAGGGCCAGGCACAAAAAGTTTGTGCCTGGCCTTTTTACTTACTCTGTGACTTTGCGTTATGGCCTACCCAGGACGCTCATAGAGCGGCCGCTACAATAGCTCGTCTATCTCCGGCATCGCTCCAAAGGAACGACGGAGCCTGGCTCAGGGTGCCCCGCCCTGGGACAGTCTGCTTTGTGCCTTTGTGTCTTAGTGGTTAGATTTCTTGGTGGTGGAGACGGGCTAATGGAGATAGAAGAAGCAGGCGAAGACGGCAGCGATATCCAGGTTCTCGATCTCTCCGCCGGCCGTGGCCACTTCGACGGGTTCCGGCGGATCGTCGGTGCTCATCGCCCGGGTTCGGTTTTCCAGCTGGATCATCTGCGCCCTGGGAGCCTCCAGCGCGATCCTGAAGGTCAAAAAGACCAGATTTCCGCCGGGAATTGCTTCCCCTGTATGACTGGTGATGATCACTTCCAGGATCGAGTTTTCACTGTTCTCCTCATCCTCTTTGATGCGGGTGCTAACCTCGGCATCGATCGACTTGAGGGGCGTGCCCTTCCTGGCTTCCTCGAAGGACAGAAGGTTGGTGGCGAAAACGATTTCGGTGATGATCTTGCCGATTTTTGCTTCCGCCCCGGGCTTGAGGGCAATGGGAATGAAGGTCTGCTCCCCCGGAACCGACTGGTCA
>JAPYTY010000010.1 GCA_029942065.1 Acidobacteriota bacterium
GCACGCCTTGTCATCGCGGCGCCTGCGGCCCTTCGTCACGCCGCCTTTATCTGAGGAACGAAGACAACCTATACATAAGCCCGGCTACAGCTTCAAGATCCGTTTGGCGATGATGTTGCGCTGGATCTCCGAGGTCCCGGCCAATATGGTTCCGGCCCGGACCCAGAGTGCCTCGTGTCCCCAGTTCATCTCCTGGCGCGCCCCAGGCGCGCCCACCTGAAGCTGAGCCTGAAAACCGAGCAGGTCCAAGGCGGAATCTGCCAGGCGCTGAGCGTACTCCGACCAGAAAACTTTCTCCAGAGAGGCTTCCGGCCCCGGCGTGCCGCCAGAGGCCATATTGGCCAGGGTGCGAAACCCGTTGGCCCGCATCACTTCGTTCTCGATCAGGAGCCGGCCCACTTTCTCCCGAACATCGGGCCGCTCGAGGGTGCCGTTTTCCTCGACTCCTCGTACCAGATCCCTGAGATTGTGATCAAAGCGGGCCGGATGTGCCAGCGACATCGACCCTCGTTCGTAGGCCAGCACGGTCATGGCGATCTTCCACCCCTCTCCGATTTCCCCGATAATGTGCTCCCGTTTGGCCAGGGCCCCGCTGAAAAAAACCTCCCCGAACTCGGACTCCCCGGTGATCTGGCGAATGGGACGGACTTCCACCCCTGGCTGGTCCAGCGGCACCAGGAAAAAGGTTATCCCACCATAGCGATCCTCCGGGTCGGTCCGGGCCAGAACGAAGATCCAGTCCGACCAGGGTCCGAAGGTGGTCCAGACCTTTTGACCTTCCAGGCGAAAGTCCTCTCCATCCGGCACCGCCCGGGTCCGCAACGCGGCCAGGTCGCTCCCGGCATCGGGTTCACTGAATCCCTGACACCAGACCTCTTCTCCGGAAAGCATTTTGGGAATGAAGCGTTGGCGCTGCTCTTCGGAAGCATGGTGAATCAGGGCCGGTCCCAGCAGATTGATCCCCACCCGGGAGGCGATGGGCGGAGCTTGAAGCGTGTCGGCCATAAAAATGGCATGTTCCACGATGGTAAGCCCCCGGCCTCCCCACTGCCTGGGCCAGTGGATCCCCAGGTAGCCGGCCTGGTAAAGCTTTCCCTGCCAGCTGCGGCGGAGTTCAAAGAGCGTCTTCTCGTTATTTTCCGGATCACGCAGTTCTTCAATCCAGGGACGCTCCAGGTTATCCTCGAGCCACCCATTCAAATCGCTGCGGAATTGCTCCTGCTCTTTGCTGAAACGAAGATCCAACTAACACCCTTTCCGATCTCACCTGTTGGTCCACGGCGACCTGGCGAACCGCCACGAAGGACCCTAATTATTCACACCTCTGCCGGGCCGTCAAGACCACCGGTCGCACCTATGTGCTCCCTTTCGTACGTTCGTGCTTTCGTGGTGAGATTCGATAAGACTTCAGTCTTATGGGGGAAAACCTGATCCTGAAGGCATCTTGACTTTCTTCGATTTCCCATGCCAAGATGACGCCCATGATTACCTGCAGCAACTACATTGACGGCAAGTGGGTCCCCATCAACGGCGGGGCCATCGAATCTTTTAACCCGGCCACCGGTGAACCGGTGGGGGCCGCTCCCAACGCTTCCCGGGAGGAAATCCTGGAAGCCATCAACTCAGCCCGGCATGCCTTCGAGAACTCCAGCTGGGCAGAGGATTCTCAACTCCGGGCCCGGGTCCTGAACGACTATGCGGCCGCGCTTAGAAATCGCATGGGTGAGCTGGGGAAAGTCCTGACCGACGAAAACGGCAAGATCCTTCATGACGCCACCTATGAAGTGGACCGGGGAGCCGGAATTGTGGAGTACTATGCCGGCCTGGCTCAGAATGTTTTCGGCAAGACCTCCATGCCCTTCCCCGATTACTTCAGCTTCGTCCTGCGGGAACCGATCGGAGTGATCGCGGTGATCGTTCCTTTCAACTTCCCGGTGGTGCTGATGCTGAGATCCCTGGCACCGGCTCTGGCGGCCGGCAACGCGGTGATCATCAAGCCCGCCAGCTACACGCCGGCCATCAGCTACGAACTTTTCAAGATCCTGTCCGAAATCGAGGGAATCCCTCCCGGAATCGTGAGTCTGGTCTCCGGCACGGGGTCGGTGGTGGGTGCCGAGCTTTGCACCCACCCTGAGGTGGACATGATAGCCTTGACCGGATCCTCGGAGACGGGAAAGCAGGTGATGAAGCAGGCTGCGGACAGCCTCAAAAAAGTTTCCCTGGAGCTGGGAGGCAAGTCGCCCAATGTGGTTCTCAAGGATGCCGAACTGGAGAAAGCCGCCAAGCAGGCCATCAAGGGTGCCTGGGTGTCCTTTGGAGGGCAGGTGTGCTACGCGGGAACGCGAATCTTGCTGGAGGACTCCATTCACGATGAGTTCGTCGAGATTCTCAAGACGGAAGCGGAAGGGCTGAAGCTGGGATACGGCGGTAACGAGGGGGTCGAAATGGGACCGGTCATCGACAAGAGTCAGCTGGAAGTCGTGATGGAATACATCGACATCGGCAAGCAGGACGCCGACCTGCTGACCGGAGGCTTCGTGGCAGACGAAGGAGAGCTTTCCAAAGGAAACTTCATCGCACCCACGATCTTCGACAATGTACCTGTCGATTCCAGAATCAGCAAGGAAGAGGTGTTTGGCCCGGTGGTCTCGGTGCTCCGCTTCAAGGATCTGGATGAAGCGGTCGCCATCGCCAACAGCACCATCTTTGGTCTGGCCGGCGCGGTCTGGACCCAGGACGTCAGCAAGGCTTTGCGGCTGGCTCGCCGGATCAAGTCGGGAACGGTCTGGGTCAACTGCTACGGCAAGCTGCCCTACCAGGCTGAGATGGGAGGATTCAAGCAGAGTGGGATAGGCCGTCAATACGGAGAAGAAGGCCTGTACGAGTTTACTCAGTTAAAGCACATCGGAATCGACATCGCTCCGTGATCCTGCGGAATTCGCGGTCCAACAGAAAACATCCCCAGACAGCGGATGACATTGAATAAGAGTGCGAACCACCCTCGGGTGCCTGCGATAAATCAACTTTCCGGATAGAGGGGAAAACTTTCAGAATTGGAGAGGAAATGACAGCCAAAGAGTATGCAACGGTGAAGGTAGAAATAGAAGACCGGGTGGGGTGGATGATCCTCAATCGTCCCGAAAAGCGCAACGCCATGAATCCTCAGATGCACTACGATATGGAAGACGTGATCAATCACCTTTCCCTGGATCCGGATATCGACGTGATTGTTTTAACGGGCGCCGGAGAGTCCTTCTGTGCGGGAATGGATTTGAAAGAGTATTTTCGAGCCCTGGATAATGACCCGGCCGAGCAGATCAAAGTGCGCTGGTCCATGCGCAACTGGCAGTACTTCAGATTACGTATGTGTCCCAAAACGACCATCGCGGCCATCAATGGATGGTGCTTCGGAGGAGCCTTCACTCCCTTGATTTCCTGCGATCTGGCGATCGCGGCCGACGAAGCGGTTTTCGGCCTTTCGGAAGTCAACTGGGGGATTCTTCCGGGTGGATATGTCACCCGTGATGTGGCGATGGTGATGAACTACCGGGATGCTCTCTACTACATTCTCACCGGCAAGACGTTCGATGGAAAAAAGGCTGCCGAACTAGGACTCGTCAATGAGTCGGTTCCCCTCTCCGACCTGCGTTCAACGGTGATGTCGCTGGCCGAAGACATCAAGAAAATCAATCCCGAAACACTCAAGCACGCCAAGGAGGCCTTCAAGATGTCCCGTGACATGGACTATGATCAGTCCTTTGACTATCTGGCCGCCAAGAATGACCAGCTTCGCTTTCGAGATCCGCAGGGCGCCCGGGACAAGGGAATCAAGAAATTCATCGACGACAAGACCTACCGGCCTGGACTCGGAGCCTTTGGACAAGACGAAGAGTAGGTTCACTTCGCGAGTCCGACGGTAGCGGCCGATCGATGGATCAGTCGTCTCGACTCCCTTGAAAAGAGAAATTCCATGCGTGATCTGCGACCGCTTTTAGCACCCACCAGCATCGCCATCGTGGGGGCTTCCAGCCGACCCCATACGGTAGCTTCCCGTCCCCTGACCAACCTGCAACAAGTCGGCTACAGCGGCGACATCTATCTGATCAATCCCAACAGTCCCGAGATCGCCGGGGTTCGCTGTTATCCCAACCTGGACGAATTGCCCGGGGTGCCGGATGTGGCCCTGGTGGTGTTGCCCTCCAAGCATGTGATGCCCACTCTGGAAAGCTGTGCCCGGCTTGGGGTCAAGGCCGCCGTGGTGGTGAGTGCGGGATTTGCGGAAACCGGCCGGGAGGGGGCCGAAGCCCAGGCCCGGATGCGGGAGTTGTCCCGGGAACACGGACTGGTGATTTGCGGACCCAACAGTCTGGGCGTGATCAACTTCGTGGACAGGATCCCCTTGACCTTCGGATCGGTGACCGACATGAACCATGCTCCCGGAGGCCGGGTGGGATTGGTCTCACAAAGTGGAGGACTGCTCGTGGGATTGGCCAACCGAGCCTTCGATGCCGGCGTGAACATCAGCTACGGAGTGGCCACGGGAAACGAGGCTGATCTGGACCTCACCGAAGCACTCCACTACCTGGCTGAGGACCCCCATACCGACGTCCTGGTGGCCGTGATCGAGTCGATTCGCAATGGGCCCCGTTTCTTTTCGTTGTGCGATCGCCTGATGGAGCTAAAAAAACCTCTCATAGCCTACAAGATCGCGCGTTCGGAACTGGGCAGCGCGGCGGCGCTTTCACACACCGGCGCCTTGGCGGGATCCTATGAAACGCTGCAGGCGGTTTTTCGGCAAAAGGGTGTGATCGAAGCAGGAGACATTGATGAATTGTTCGCCCTGGCTGGAGCCTGTAGCGCAGGACGGCTTCCCCAGGGACCGGGAATTGGAGTCATCACCGATTCGGGTGGAGCCGGAGCCATCGTCGCCGACCGAGCCGAGGATCTGGGGCTCACCGTGCCCACCCTTGCGGAAGATACCGTGAAACGACTCAAGGAGTTCGTTCCCCCGTTTGCCACCGGTGAGGTGTCCAACCCCTTTGATGCAACGGCCGCCATCTCCGAGAACCCGGCTTCGGTCGGGCCCATGTCGCAGGCCTTTCTGGATGATTCGGCCATCGACGGCCTGGTGGTCATCACAGCGGGAAGCGGCGAACCCGGGAAAGCCCGCTTCACAGCCCTGCTGGAGCACGTTTCCTCCACCCCAAAGCCGATCTTTGGAGTCACTCTGGCCGGTTCCAGTGCTGATCTTCCCTACCAGGCGCTGCGGTCCGCCAATATACCCGCTTATCATTCCTCCGGAAAAGCCGTGGAATCGATGGCGGCACTTCTGCATTTCTCCCGGGCCCTGGAACGACATCGGATTGGCTCCCGAGACCGGGAAAGAACCGGCTTGAAGACAGATGAATTCCAGGAGACTCTGGAAGCCCTTGGAGAGGCCCCCACCGAATACGATTCCAAGTGCTTCCTGAAAAAGTGCGGCATTCCGGTAGTGGATGAACGGCTGGCCACTTCGGCCGAAGAGGCGGTTTCAAAAGCGGAGAGTCTAGGTTTTCCGGTGGTTCTCAAGATTCAGTCCCCGCAGATTATCCACAAGACGGAAGCCGGAGGGATCCGCCTGGACCTGGGGAATCCGAAGGACGTGGAATCGGCTTTTGAGGCGATCATGAACCAGGTCAAGGAAACCGCGCCCGCAGCTGACATTTCGGGAATTCTGGTCTCCCGGATGCTGCCCACTCCCCTGGAATTGATTGCCGGGATCCATAGCGACCCGACCTTTGGACCGCTGGTCCTGTTCGGCCTTGGGGGTATCTGGGTCGAGGTGTTCGATGAGGCGGCGATGCGCCCGGCACCCGTGACTGCGGAAGACATCGCCGACATGGTGGGACAGCTGCGCGGCGTTTCCTTACTGCGCGGGGCCAGAAATATGCCCGTCGTGAAACCCGAGGCCATTGAATCCCTGCTTTTGACCCTCTCGGACATTGCCCAGGCAGCCGGAGAATCCCTCACCGGTATTGATATCAATCCGCTGGTACCCACCGTCGAAGGAGATCTGGTGGCTCTGGATGCCAGTGTGTTTACGAAGAAGCAAGAAACTGACAACTGACAAGAAGGAGTCAGGAGAAGCGTGCTTCGCACGCGGAGCAACCCCTCGCTAACGCTCGGAGTGGAGAAACGCGTCGCTTACGCTCCGCGTGGAGAACGCTCCGGTTTTTAATTCCGGAATCGGCGCACTGAGGCGCCTCCGACACTCCGGACTCTTCATTCTTAATTCTGGATTCCCTCTCCTGACCCCTGACCGGCCGCTGGTATTCAACCAGTGCGTTCCATGTTCCACGTTTCACGAACATATTCAACGTTAAACCTGAGACCTCAAACGTGAAACGCCCAGCGGGTTCACCCGCTGGGCGTGTTATCCTGAGATCATGAAAGACGGCGAAATTATCACCATCAATGTGGTTGGAGCCGGCCAGTGGGGTCCCAACCTGATCCGAAACTTCTCCACCTCTCCTCGCAGTCAGGTGGGGATGATCTGTGACATTGATGATAAAAAGCTTCAGAGCCTTTCCTCTCGCTTTCCCGGCGTCCAGTTGACCGGCGACCCGGATCGAGCCATCAACGATCCCTCGGCCGATGCGGTGGCCATTACCACCCCCGTCTCCACCCACTACGAACTGGCCCGCTCAGCCCTGCTGGCCGACAAACACGTTTTTGTTGAAAAACCCCTGGCCCAAAAGGTGGAGCAGTGCTTGAAACTTAATGAACTGGCCCAGCAGCGGGATCGGATTCTCATGGTGGGCCATGTCTTCAAATTCAATCCCGGCATCCAGTACGTCAAAACGCTTCTCGAGGAGGAAGACCTCGGCAAAGTCATTTCCATCCATGCCATCCGTACCAATCTGGGTCCGGTTCGAACCGATGTCAATGCCCTCTGGGATCTGGGCACTCATGATCTGAGCATCTTCAACTACTGGCTTTCCGAGCAACCCTCCAGTGTCACCGCCTCGGGACTTTCCTATCTGTCGGATCAAAGGGAGGACACGGTCATTGCCAACTACATTTATTCTGATCAGGTGATGGCCACCATCCACGTCAGCTGGCTCCATCCTCGTAAGGTGAGGGAAATCACGGTTGTGGGGAGCGAGAAGATGCTGGTCTGGAACGATATGGATCTTTCCGAACCGGTGCGCATCTACGACAAGGGGGTTGAGCAGGAAACGGATCTTTACACCGATACCTTCGGTGCCTTCCGTCTCATCCTGCGGGAGGGTGCCGTTACCATTCCTCGGATTCGGGGCGCAGAACCCCTGTCCAACGAGTGCGACCATTTCCTGGACTGCATCCTCAACCAGAAGACGCCTCTGACCGACGGCGAAGACGGTTTAGCGGTGGTGAGGGCGTTGGCGGCCGCCGATGAATCGATCGCCAACCAGAGTCGGATGGTGATGCTGTAGGTTCGTTTGTTCGTTGGTTCGTTGGTTCGAAGGTTACCGGATTCGGCGCTTCATTACCTTCCGCCTTACTGACTCAGAAACGTTGGCTCCCGAAAAAAGGATTTCACGTCATCCGGGCTGGACAACGTTCGAAGTGAGGACCGGAGGCTTAGCCCAGTTTACTCTGCCGCTGTTCGTCAGGCTCGAGTTTGGTCAGGGAGCGGCGAATGTTGCGAATGGCCTGCCGCAGCCGGTGCTCGTTTTCCACCATGGCGATCCGCACATAGCCTTCCCCCAGGTCACCGAATCCGATCCCGGGCAGCAAAGCCACATGGGCCTCCTTCATGAGCAATCTGGAAAACTCGATTGAACCCATTTCCCGGTACGGCTCGGGAATGGGTGCCCAGGTAAACATGCTGGCCTTGGGGCTCTTGACCGGCCACCCGATTCGATTGAGACCTTCGCACAGGACATCTCTTCGACTCTGGTAGATCTGGGCCTGGCGTTTGACGCAGTCCTGGGGACCATCCAGGGCGGAAATGGCGGCCACTTGAATGGGAGTGAAAATTCCGTAGTCATGGTAGCCCTTGATTTTGGCAAGAGCCCCGATGATGTCAGGATTGCCGACGCAAAAACCGAGCCTCCATCCCGCCATGTTGTAGGACTTGGACATGGTGTAGAACTCCACTCCCACGTCTTTCGCCCCCGGAACCTGCAGGAAACTGGGAGCCTGATAGTCATCGAAGGTAAGGTCGGCATAGGCCATGTCGTGGATCACCATGATCTGATTATCCTTGGCAAACCGTACAATCTCTTCGAAGAAGTCCAGGCTGACAGTGGCCGTGGTGGGGTTGTGAGGGAAGTTGAGGGTAATGATCTTGGGCCGGGGCCAGACCTCTCGAGTGATGTATTCCACATCAGGCACGAATTCTTCTTCCTCACGTAAAGGGATGGAAACCACATTTCCGCCGGCCATCGCCACGCTATAGATGTGAATGGGGTAAGTGGGATTGGGAACCAGGGCCAGATCCCCCGGGTCCAACAGGGCCAGCATCAGATGGGCCAGTCCTTCCTTGGAACCAATGGTGGCGATGCACTCGGTCCGGGAGTCCAGGTCGACATCAAAGCGGTTCTTGTAAAATCGGCAGATCGCCTTCAACAGCGCAGGAATGCCCTTGGAAGCCGAATAGCCGTGCGCCTTTCGATCCTGGGCCACCTCACAAAGCTTGTCGATGATGTGCTGGGGGGTCGGCTGGTCGGGATTTCCCATCCCCAGGTCGATGACATCGGCCCCTTCCTGGCGGAGACGGAGCTTGGTTTCGTTGAGCTGTCCCAACAGATAGGGAGGAAGCCGCTTCAGACGCTGGGTGTTAATGGTCGGCATGGGACTCTAGCTGGGTCCTGATTTCCAAAGACATCGACATTACCTTGACTCTCAACCCGATCATACCAGTCCCCATCATGCATCCTCCCGGCAACGACCATAGTAACGCAGTTAACCCGGACCATGCATCGGTTCTGGTGGCGAAGCGGCGCAAGCGGCTGCTGCAAGACCGTGCCAATGAAAAAACGGGCGCACGGCCGCGCGCCCCCCTACACTTTCTCGTCCTGGTCCAACTGGAGAGAAGCAGAATTGATGCAGTAGCGCTTGTGGGTGGGGGCCGGCCCATCGTCAAAAACATGCCCAAGATGGGCATCACAGCGTTTGCATAGAACTTCCACTCGCCGTACCCCATAGGTATGATCGCTTTCGGTACTCAGGGCGTTCTCGGAAAGGGGCTCCCAGAAACTGGGCCAGCCCGTGCCGGAATCAAACTTGGCGTCGGCACCGAAAAGCTGGCTGCCGCAGCATACACAACGGTAGGTTCCATCCTCCTTACAATCCCAGTACTGGCCCGTATAGGCGGGTTCAGTACCTTTGTCGCGGCAAATCTGGAATTGCTCAGGGGTGAGCTGCTGACGCCATTCCTCATCCGTCTTGGAAATTTTGTCACTCATTTCTAATGGCTCTCCTCAACCTACGGGTTAGTAATTTACGATAACTCCTGGTTGAATTCCAGTACAGGACCCCATATAAAGCCCTTATGAAGATCAAAGGAAAAAGCGTGATCGTGACCGGGGGAGCCTCGGGATTGGGAGAAGCCACCGTACGCAAGTTCCACTCCCAGGGAGCCCGGGTCACGATAGCAGACGTCAACTCCGACCGGGGCAGGGCTCTGGAGGCAGACCTGAGGCCGGGGGCCTTGTTTATCGAGACTGATGTCAAGGATGCAACCTCGGTTCAGCACACCGTTGACCGGACGGTTCAACAACACAATGGACTCCAGGTTCTGGTCAATTGTGCCGGGATTGCCATCGCCGGGAAGGTCCTGGGAAAAGAGGGACCTCACGACCTGGGCCGATTCACCGAGGTGATCGAGGTGAACCTCATCGGAACCTTCAACACACTTCGTCTGGCCGCCGCTGCCATGGCCGGAAACCCGCCGGACGGGGAGGGAGAACGAGGGATAATCATCAATACGGCATCGGTGGCTGCCCTGGAAGGACAGATCGGCCAGGCCGCTTATTCCGCATCCAAGGGGGGAGTGGTGGGGCTGACTCTACCGGCGGCCCGGGAACTGGCCGGGCAAGGAATTCGGGTGGTCACCATCGCCCCCGGCACCTTCGATACCCCGCTGTTGGCAGGACTCCCTGAGAAGGCGCGGGCGTCACTGGCCGAGCAGGTGCCCTTCCCTTCTCGCCTGGGCCGTCCCGAGGAGTTTGCACTCCTGGCCCAGCACATCGTTGAAAACGTCATGCTCAACGGCGAAACCATCCGCCTGGATGGAGCCCTGCGAATGGGGCCGAGGTAGCACGGCGGAGTCGTGTTATCGAGTGCACTCGTGCACTCGTCTGGACTTTCCACGACCTTGCTGCGGGCGCACTCAGTGCGCCCCTACACTCACTTTTCCGGCTTCGCTCCGAAGGAGCGACAGGGACTGAGCCAGGGCGTCCCGCCCAGACTCAGAATTCTTTGTGTCTTGGTGTCTTTGTGTCTTTGTGGTTGATTTCTTCTCTGTGTCTCTGTGGTGAAAATAATTCTCCGTGTCTCGGTTAGGATTTCGGATTTCCTTCCATTTGTGGCATCATCAGGCCAATGACGATAGTCGAATTTGAAAGCTCTCGCATTCAAGATGAAGCAGCGATTTCCAAGGCTGTGGAATCGGTCATCAGTGCCGGAAAAGAACCATCGATGATTTTTGTTGCAGGGATGGGCGCGGCTGAAAAACGACTGGTGGAAGCCGGAGAAAAATCCGCCGGCCAGGATCTGGTGCTGGCATCCACCCTGGCTGAAGGAGCCAGAACTTCTCTGATGCAGGTGGCCCACCAGGTGACCTCCGATGCTGTCTCGAGGGAAACCCAGAGCCTTCTCTCAGAACTCTTCAATGAACTCAGCGACTTCCTGCACGGTGTCTACCTGATCGGCAACCTCGGGTTACAGGCACGAAGGGTTCTCGAATCCTATGCAGAACGTGCCGGGGCGATCATCATGGCCCAGGCACTCAAGGAAAAAGGGGTCCAGGCTCAGGCCGTCTGCGGCCGACAAATCCATCTGGCCAACAACCCTCAAACCCCGGAGAGCTTTCACGAAAAACTTCTCGCCGATTTCCAGCATGAGATCTCAACGCTTTCCCAGGGTGGAATCATTGCGGTCATACCCGCCTCGCTGCGTCCCTTGGCCGCGCAAAAATGATCGAAAAGGTGGTCTCGGGAGGCCAAACCGGAGTGGACCGGGCCGCGCTGGACACGGCGCTGGAACTTGAGATCTGCTGCGGTGGATGGTGTCCCAAGGGTCGACGGGCCGAGGATGGTCCACTGAAAGCCCTTTATGCTCTCCAGGAAACCCCTTCCTCCAGGTATCCTCAGCGAACCGGGTGGAATGTGAGAGACTCGGACGGTACGTTGGTCCTTTATCGAGGGCTCCTGACCGGCGGCAGCGCCTACACGGTGGAACTGGCCGAAAAATACGACCGCCCCTGCCTGGTTCTGGATCTATCCGCTCATCCCACTCGAGAAAATGTTTGGGACTGGGTCAACCGGCATCAGATTCACATTTTAAATGTGGCGGGCTCAAGGGCGAGTGGTAACCCTGGCATTTATCAGGAGGCCTGCAAATTGCTTCACCTGGTCCTCTCAGCGAAGCCTCCGTCAAAAAAAATGCCGAAAAATCCCATCGATGAGCCCATTCAGTGAAAAACTTTCAGATGTGCCTGGCATCATTAACCATAGAAAGCGTTCGCAAGGGTGTAGCCATGAAAGAGGAACCCAAAAAAAAGATCCCTGCCAAGGCATCCGAGAATGAAAAGAAGACACCGGTGAAGTGGGAATTGACCAAGCAGGATAAGGCTTTTCTCCGATCCTGCAGCATTCGTCCCGATTAGTGCCTGGGTGGTCAGGAACGTCTGGTTGGGAACAACCGATCGAAGTTACCGCTAAGAAATTTTGCCTTGGTGGCGTCATCTGCGCCGATGCTATCTAAAACATCCAGCTGAGACTCCCAGACAGGGCGCTGCCAGCCCCGGGGAAAAAACGAAGAGTCGGATCCAAACATCAGTCTGTCCGCCCCCACCACCTCCAATGCCTGGCGAAACACGTCCTCGAGCGTCAGCGAAGGCACATATTTGACCCAGCTGTTGGAACTGGAGGAGTCCAGATAAACGTTGGGACAAAGATCCGCCAGCATGAGTGTTTCTCGGAATAGCCCTGCTCCAAAGTGAGGGATGATGATGGGCAAATCCGGATAACTCAGGGCGACCGAATGGAGATCCAGGGGATTGGACAGGCGCATGGCAAAGCGGCTGGGAAGATCCAATTTTTTTCTCACCCCGACCGAAAGCACTCCACAATGGACAAAAACCACTACATCCTCCAGCGAGGCTGCGGTTTCAAAGACCTCCAGCGCCCGATCTTCATAAAGGTGAAACTGATGCATGGCTGGAAACAGGCAGATACACCTTAGGGCCAGTTCGCTCACAGCCTGTTGGATCCGCTCCTGGGTCCCCTCCTGGCATGGATTCACCATAAAGAATCCAACCAGGCGTTCCGGGTACCGGGCCACAGCTGCAGCGACGGACTCTTCGTCACCCGGGATACTGGCAATCAGCGCTGCTCGTTTGACCTGATGGCGGTCCAGTTCCCGGACCCAACGTTCGGCGAGATCCAGGGGTGCCCCCGGAGCCTCCCAGCCCAACTGCTGGGTGATGTCACCTACGGGGTCCTGTAAGGCCTCCGGATCCTTTTCCCGGGCCAGTTCCCGGAAAAATCGGTGGGAAAAGAAATGACAATGGCAATCGTTGGTGGGGAAATTAGGAGACATAGGGGAGGGGGTGAACGTTAGACCTTCAAAATTTTGACCAGCACCACGGTGATATTGTCCGTTCCACCATTATTGTTGGCCGCCAGGACCAACTGGTCGGCCGCTTCTGTGAGCGAATCGGTTTGCAGGAACTGCTCCAGATCCTCGTCGGTCATGGTGTCGGTCAGGCCATCGCTGCAGATCAAAAAGACGTCCTCGGTGGTGAACGACACGGGGAATACATCCACCTCCACACTGGGTAGAACCCCAAGCGATCGATCCAGTAGGTTTTTTTGAGGATGGTGGTGCATCTGATTCTTGTCAACCAGTCCTTGCTTGAAGAGGCGACACACAGGAGAGTGGTCTTCAGTTATCTGGGTAAACTGATCCCCTCGCTTCAAGTAGGCTCGGCTGTCCCCGACGTGCCCAATCCAGCCCAATCCCGCATCCTCGGGCATGAGCCAGATGGAGGAAACGGTGGTGCCCATTCCCGAATGCTCAGGACTATCCTCCTGATCATTCAGAATCCGGCGATTGGCTTCCTCGATTCCCTCTCTCAGGACCTCTTCGGGAGTTCCGACGGCCTGTGTGACAAGCTCAGTCAGTGTCGAAGAGGCCAAACCACTCGCCACCTCGCCTGCCGCATGGCCTCCAAGCCCATCACACACTCCGAAAAAGCCCAGATCAGGTGCTTCAATCAACGAGTCTTCGTTGTTGGTTCTTACCTGCCCCACGTCGGATCGAGCTTGGTACTCGTACTCCAAGGTTTCCTTCTGGTATGTTTTCGACTCCATCTTGTTCCAAAGAATTCACCCTAACGTCCCAGCGTTTCCGCTTACTTTAGTATAGTCTAAAAGTCCTGTAACCCATCAAGCATTCGCAAATTGCAATTCACAAGACCGTACCCGATCAGAATCAGGAGCATCCATGCCGCCAACTTCTTCCACAAAGGATGGGTTAGCTGGATTCCACAAACAGGACAATAGGTGCTCCTTGCAAGAAGCGTGTAGTGACAATTGGGACAGCTTTCCAATTTTATGCGAGACATCGGCCTGCCGCCTTTTTTACTTTATCACCTGAACACCGCATTCGGTAAAAGCAAAATTCAATATTTTTCCGCCATTTCTGATGATGGCCTCACCGACAGCGGCCTTACATTCATCCGGCACCAAACTCACAAAGCATCCTCCACCACCCGCACCGCAGACCTTGTTCGCCACTGCCCCCGCCTGCTCCGCCGACTTGAAAATTGTCTCGATCCCCGGAGTGCTCACGCCCTCGGCCAGTCCCTTACGGTTGTTCCATTCCTCGGCAAGACATTGGGCGAAATGATCAAAGTCTTCCCGTTTCAGGCTCTCGTACATGGCAATTGCGGTCTGCCGGATCTTTCCCATCCTGGCCACAGTCTCACCTTCACCATCGATGTAACGTTTCATGACCTCCCAGTTGGTGGAACCCGAGAAGCGTGAAGCACCTGAGTACCCCAGCAGTATCCGGCTTTGAAGTTGACCCTTGAACTGACCCGAGAGCTCGAGTCTTTCCTGCCGTATGCCCTGAAGCTCGAACCACAGGGCATTAAAACCCCCGTAGGCGGCTGGGAAGAAGTCCTGCTTACCGGTGGGAACCCGAATCGACTGGGTCTCGATGTCCGCTCCAAAATCGATGATCTGTCGGCGATCAAAAGGGAGATCCTCCAGCTGGATCAAGGCCGTACTCAAACCAACCAGAAGAGAAGAAGATCCTCCCAATCCCGAACCCGCGGGGGCCTGGCTCCCGATTCGCAGGGTCAGACCACTGGTGGGTTTGTAGAATTTCAAGATTCGTACTACCAGATCAAGCCGAGCATAGGGACCTTCGCTCTTCAGCTCGTCCAGGCAGGAAGCTTCAAGGACCAGATCCAGATCCTGGGATTCGATGCGAATTCCTTCGTCCGGCCTCCTTTCAAGCTCCACTTCACAGGACAGGTCAATGGCGGCATTCAGAGTCAACCCAAACCCCTCGAACAGATAGAGCGGATAGATGTCCAGCGTTCCTCCTGCCAGATCAATCCGAGTCGGCGTCGTTACTTTAAGCCGCCTACAACTTTTGTCCATCGCTCAAATTCTCAATTCACCAATTTTTTCAGCTCTTCCTCGGAGATCTCCTGTACCTTCAACGCTCGGGCCTTCTTGATTTTGGAGCCCGGCGACTCACCTACCACCACAAAATCGGTCTTGGAGGAAATCGAAGAGATGACCTTACCACCGTTTTGTTTGATGAACTCGGCCGCCTGAGGGCGAGTCCAGATTGGCAATTTCCCGGTGATGACAAAGGTCTTTTTCTCAAGATTCTGGTTCCCTGTTGCCTCTTTTTTTCCTCTGCTTACTTGAAGTCCGGCTGTCCTGAGCCTTTGAATCAAAAGCTGGTTGACCCTCTCGTTGAGATAAGCATAGGCACTGCCTGCGATTTCAGGTCCGATTCCCTCAATCGACGCAAGGTCCTCCTCGGAGGCTCTGGTGAGGGAATCGATGTCCCCGAAATGATCCACAATGAGACCGGCGATACGCTCTCCGACATGGTGAATTCCAAGGGCAAAAAGAAGGCGCTCGAAGGGCTGTGACTTACTCTGCTCCAGGCTAGCGAGCAAGTTTTCGATTGATTTATCCTTGAAGTTGGGTAGTTGAGCAAGATCTTTCCGGGTGAGCTGGTAAAGACCTGAAGCATCCTTGATCCGATTCAATTCCAGCAGCTTCTCAAGAGTCTGGGGACCCAGTCCACGGATATCCATAGCTCCCTGACTCACAAAATGCTTGAGCGCTTCCAGCTCCTGGGCAGGACAATGGCGATTGGTGCAATAGGCCATGGCTTCCCCAGCCCGGCGCCTCACGGCTTTTCGGCAAACGGGACACTTTTTGGGATATCGGAACTCCTTCTCTTTTCCGGTTCGCTTCTCCCGTACCGCTCCCACCACCTGAGGAATGACATCGCCGGCCCGTTTCACCACCACCAGGTCGCCTTCGCGAATATCCTTACGCCTGATATCGTCCTCGTTGTGCAAGGTTGCGGTTCGTATGGTCACTCCACCCACCTGAACAGGCTCCAAAACGGCGTACGGATTCAGCACTCCACTGCGACCGACGTTGAGGCCGATCTCGACAAGACGAGTTGTGGCGAGTTCACTGGGGAATTTGTAGGAGACGGCCCAGCGGGGATCCCGGCTCACAACTCCCAGTTGATCCTGATAATCCAGCCGATTGACTTTCACAACGATGCCATCGATCTGGTAGTCCAGTGATTCTCTCTCACCCTGCCAGTGGAGGCAAAAGTCGATCACACCATCGATTGTTTGCTGGTGGTGATAGTGGGCATTCACAGGGATACCCCAGTCTTTCAACCGTTTCAGAACCTGAAGCTGAGTTTCCAGCTTCATCCCCTCCAGATAGCCCACGGAATAGGCGAAAAAGGCCAGGGGGCGCGAAGCCGTGATCCGAGAATCGAGCTGGCGCAGGGCACCGGCCGTGGCGTTTCGAGGATTGGCGAAGGGACTTTCACCGGTGGCCGTACGCTCCTGGTTGATGCGGTCAAAGGCGGATACCGGAAGGTAAACCTCTCCCCGGACTTCCATCACCGGCGGCCTGGCCTCAACCTCCCGAAGCTTCAGAGGAATTCCTCTGATCGTCTTGAGATTGGTGGTGATATCCTCTCCAACCTGACCATTGCCTCGGGTGGCCCCTCTGGTCAAAACCCCTTCCTCGTAGGTGAGGGCCACGGCAACTCCATCGATCTTCAGCTCAGCCACGAAGTCGACTTCTTCCCTGTTCAGAAGATGGGTGATCCGCTTGTTGAAGGCGCGCAGTTCCTCATCATCGAAGGCGTTGGCCAGGCTCAGCATGGGGGCATGATGTTTCACCTTGTGAAACCGCTCCTGGGGCTCAGCTCCAACCCGCCGACTAGGAGAGTCCAAGGAGGCGAGTTCAGGGTATTCCTCCTCCAAGGCGACCAGTTCCCGAAACAAGCGATCATATTCCTGGTCACCAATTTCAGGGTCATTCAGCACATGATACTGATAGTTGTGATGCTCAATTTTCCGGCGCAATTGAGCGGCTCTACGAGTGGCCCAATCGATGTCTCTACCCACGAAAAGCGAATATAGCACAGGGCTTCCCCCATTCTTTGTCTTGTTTATCAAATCTGCTATTATTGGAAGCAGCTATGAATGCTCCTGTGATCACCAAGATAATGTTCACAGTCACTTTTCCTGCTGACATAGGGCCGATTCACGTGCATCCCTTGAAACTTCATTCCCTGGCCAAGCATCAGCTTCCCGACGTGGAAGTCATCGATACGATAGAGCATCTTTTTGGCTGTCAACACTGCTTTGAGCAGTATCGTTTTATTCGGACCACCTACCACGCTTCTCAGTAGTGCCAATCAACCCCATTCACCTGGACCTGGATGCCTTCCGTTACCTGCGAAAAAGGAAATTCTGGGTTGATTTGCGGAAGGAGATCCATCGTGACGACTGCTGGGGCATGGCCGCGCGTCTCAGCTTTTACTTCATACTCGCTTTCTTCCCCTTCCTGATATTCGTCAGTGCACTGATCGGGTTCGTTCCCGTTGATCCGGAATTGCTGAGCAAAATCCTGCTGGAGATGGAAACTTTTCTTCCCGAGAGAACCTATACCTGGTTTCGGGATTTCACCATCGACCTGGTGAATTCACAGGACAGTGGCGTCGTTTCCATCGGTATCCTGCTGGCGCTTTGGTGGTCGTCGACGGCTTTCCGCGGGATGATAGGAGTTCTCAATCGAGCATTGGCGATCACCGAAACTCGCAGCTATCTCAAGGTACATCTCCTGGCCATGGGAGTGACCATTCTGGTATCGCTTTTCGTCATCACCTCGGGGGTCCTTTTTTTTGGAGACTGGCTCATACAACTGCTGCTGCAGCAAATAACTGTAGCCCCCTATGCTTCCTTCCAGTCCCACTTGCAGACCATCTACTCTGCCGGTCGCTGGATCTTGCTCCTTGTCTTTCTCAACATGGGAATACAAATCGTCTACTGTTCCCTTCCGGCTCAACGCCTGGCATGGACCCTTGTCTCGCCGGGGAGTTTGATTGCCAGTCTGTGCTGGATCCTGGGATCGAGAGCCTTTGCTGTTTTCGTCAACCGATTGGTGGGTTTCGAAACCTACCAACAACTCTATGGGAGCCTGGCCACCCTGATCCTCCTGATGCTCTGGCTGTACCTCTCCAGCTTTTTCCTGCTGCTGGGAGGGGAAATCAACTCGGAAATTTTTCGCTTGCGAAAAGGTGAAGCAGGTGGGTAGGGCCGGATCTTCACCACAAAGACACAGAGAAGGGAATTCTTTCCTTTTTTTATCTCCCAAATCTTAGCCAACACAAGGTAGCGAACGCTCCAGGAGTGGCCCTCCGGAATCGGCGCACTGAGGCGCCTCCCACACTCCGGAGACATGGAACGCGACCGAATAGAGTGGATTTAATGGGAGCGGGCTAGCCCACTCCTATTCCAGCTGCTCGTCACGAAGCGGCGGAAGGGCCGACCTGACAAGGCGCGCAACTGAGACCGACGCAGACGTACTT
>JAPYTY010000011.1 GCA_029942065.1 Acidobacteriota bacterium
CATACAATCCAATGCCGCTGGGCACCACCAGCTGGTTCATGTTCAGGTGTTTGATCAGTTGATAACGGCCGTTGGCATACTGAAGGCGAAGGAAATGCAACCGGATTCCAAAGAACTGGGGGATGAGTTCGCTGAAGCGGTAGAGCAGCATTTCGGGAGTCACCTCATACCGGGTCACCATTTCCAGCAAAGGCTGGGGATCCCACAGGGTGCGGCTGAAGAACTTTTCCAGGTCTTCCAGCATGGGTGCGCGAGGCATCAGCAGCGCACCTCCCAAATAGGCCGCCTTGAAATCGTTAAAGATCTGTCCGAAGGAATCGATACGATCCGGCGTCGAGGTCAGAGAGCGTTCCTTTAACCCCAGATACTGATATCCGACTTCCCGAGCCAGTAGAAACTTTACTTGCAGCGGGTTCAGCACGGGATTGACCAGCAACCTGGGATTGGCGCCTCTCACGAAGATGGATCGATAGGCGGTTAGGGCCTCATGGCCGGCGATTTCCTGATCGTCGATCTGATAATTGAATTTCTCCTTCAGGATCCTCTCGAAGAACGGCAAGGTGACGGGAACCTCCTTGTCCATTCCATACTCCTTGCCGAACTCCTTGGAAAAAGCCAGCGCTGCATCTTCCAGGTCCTGGAAGTAATTCTCATGGATCTCCTGATAGGAACGCAGCGCCGCCCGGAGGAAATCCTCCTCCTGGAGGTCATAACGGCTGCCGATTTCCAGTATGGCATGCAACAGGGCACTGGCTTTATCCGGCTCTCGTGTCAGAAAATTAACCAGGTCCCCCGCCTCCAGACCGAACTCTTCGAAGGGAAAGCGCTGCAGGATGGAGGAGGAGAGAGTCGATTCCAGATAGCTCAAGGAAAAGCCTAGTTTGATGGAAACCAGCTCATCGTAGTCCTTCCCCAGCACCTCGGCCATCTTCATGATCTTGTCGGATCGGGGATGCTTGCGGCCTTTTTCGATCTCGGTCAGATAAGAGGGGGACAGTTCGCACCGGGAGGCAAACTCGGTCTGGGTCATCCCAGCCTCGGTACGAGCCTGGCGCACCTTCATCCCGAAAATGATGTTGACCAGATCAATACCCATTTAATCTCCTGACCGGTTTACCAACTGACCTGAAGAGGGCCGCTCACAGAGCGACCGCTACAAGACCGTGCCTCCGGAACGAAAATCCGAAATTTGAAGTCTTGCTTTTGGCTCCTGCGCTCCTGGCTCCTGTATTCTCTCTTAATCTTACACCTCTTGGAGCGAATTTTCACTTTTTGTGGGAAATTCTCTGTTATGGGGTTGACGAGGCCCTCCAAAGCGACCTATACTCAGAAAAATCGCAATTAGAGAATATTCGCTATAAGAGAATTTACATCTTAAGAGGATAGGAGGTAAACACTCCCCATGGCACAAGAAGGACTACGTATATCACCGGAGCCGACCCCGGATCTGGCTCCCATACTGACCCCGAAGGCCCTGGCCTTCGTGGGCAAACTGGAGCGGGAATTTGGCGGGCGCCGTCGCGAACTCCTCGAATTACGGGTGGAGCGGCAGGCCCGGATCGATTCCCACCAGATGCCTGACTTCCTTCCGGAATCCCAGGCAATCCGAGAGGGAGATTGGACGGTGGCCCCCATTCCTGCCGATCTGGAAGACCGTCGTGTGGAAATTACCGGTCCGGTGGATCGAAAAATGATCATCAATGCCCTGAACTCCGGTGCCAACGTCTTCATGGCGGACTTCGAGGACTCCCATGCTCCCACCTGGGAAGGAACCCTGCAGGGACAGGTCAACCTACGCGACGCGGTGGACCGAACCATCACCTTCACCAACCCCGCCGGCAAGTTCTACCAGCTCAACCCAGAGACGGCGACGCTGCTGGTGCGGCCGAGGGGCTGGCATCTGGAAGAAAAACACGTGGTGCTGGGAGATCAGCCCATGTCGGCCTCGCTTTTTGATTTCGGTCTCTTTTTCTTTCACAACGCCCGCAATCTGATGTCCCGCGGGACCGGTCCCTACTTTTACCTGCCCAAGCTGGAAAGTCATCAGGAAGCCCGTCTCTGGAACGATGTCTTCGTTCTGGCCCAGCAGGAACTGGGCATTCCTCAAGGAACCATCCGGGCCACCGTGCTGATCGAAAATATCCTGGCCGCCTTTGAAATGGATGAAATCCTCTACCAGTTGAAGGACCATTCGGCCGGTCTGAACTGCGGCCGCTGGGATTACATATTCAGCGCGATTCGCAAGTTTCGCAACCATCCCGATTTTCTGCTGCCCGATCGTTCCGAGGTCACCATGACCACCCACTTCATGCGGTCCTATTCTCTGTTGCTGATTCAGACCTGTCACAAACGGGAGATTCATGCGATGGGAGGAATGGCGGCACAGATTCCCATAAAAAATGATCCCGAGGCCAACGAAACCGCCCTGGCCAAGGTCCGTGCCGACAAGCAGCGCGAGGTCCAGGATGGGCACGACGGCACCTGGGTGGCCCACCCCGGTCTGGTGGCAGTGGCCAGGGAGATCTTCGACCAGCACATGCCCTCACCCAATCAGATAGATCGCAAGAGGGACGACGTCCAGATCACAACCGGAGATCTGCTAAGGGTTCCGGAGGGCCAGATCACCGAAGCCGGATTGCGCACCAATATCGATGTGGGAATCCAGTACCTGGCTTCCTGGCTGTCGGGCAACGGCTGCGTGCCCCTTTACAACCTGATGGAGGATGCCGCCACCGCAGAGATTTCTCGAGCCCAACTGTGGCAATGGCTGCACAACAGAGGAACCCTGAGCGACGGACAAAACATCACCCCTGAGCTCCTCAAGAAAATGCTGCCCGAGGTCCTCTCCTCCATCGAAGAGGACGTGGGATCCCAGCGTTTTCAAAACGGCCAGTACGCGCTGGCCAGCCAGCTGCTTGAAAACCTGGTCAACGACGATCAGTTCACCGAATTTTTGACACTACCTGCTTATCAACATCTCAACTAATTCTATTTCACAGACAAACTACACGAGGAGAAAAAAACACATGTCGACCCAATCTGAAGCCCAGCAACTACAGGAATCCTGGCAAAACGACCCGAGGTGGCGAGGTATCGAACGACCCTATTCAGCCGAAGACGTGATTCGCCTGCGCGGATCGATCCAGATCGAGCACACGGTGGCCCGCCTGGGTGCCGAGCGATTATGGAGTTTGATGAATGAGGAAGATTACGTCCACGCCCTGGGAGCCCAGACCGGCAACCAGGCGGTACAGATGGTTCAAAGTGGTCTGAAGGCCATCTACCTGAGTGGATGGCAGGTGGCGGCCGACTCCAACAGCGCCTCTCAGACCTATCCCGATCAGAGCCTGTATCCGGCCGACAGCGCACCCAAACTGGCCGAGAGAATCAACAATGCTCTGGCACGGTCCGACCAGATTCATCACATGCAGGGGGAAAACTCCATTCACTGGTTCGCTCCCATCGTGGCGGACGCCGAGAGCGGCTTCGGAGGCACGCTGAACGCCTTCGAACTGATGAAAGCCATGATCAAGGCCGGTGCCTCGGGAGTCCATTACGAGGATCAGCTTTCCTCGGTCAAAAAATGCGGCCACATGGGCGGCAAGGTGCTGGTTCCCACTCGCGAGGCCAACCAGAAGCTGATCTCGGCCCGGTTGGCGGCTGACACCATGGGGGTTTCCACCATTCTGATCGCCCGCACCGACGCCGATGCAGCCCGACTCGTGACCAGCAACATTGATCCCAACGACCAGCCTTTCTTTACCGGAGAGCGCTCACCTGAAGGTTTTCATCACATGACCGGAGGCATCGAATGTGCTATCAGCCGAGGTCTGGCCTATGCTCCCTATGCAGACCTGGTCTGGTGTGAAACCTCCACCCCGGATCTGGAGCAGGCCAAAGCCTTCGCCAGCGCCATTCACGAGAAGTTCCCGGAGAAGATGCTCGCCTACAATTGTTCCCCGTCCTTCAACTGGAAACTCCACCTGGACGACGCCACTCTCAGCAAATTCCAGCAGGAACTGGGAGGCATGGGTTACAAGTTTCAGTTCGTCACCCTGGCCGGCTTTCACTCCTTGAACTCGGGCATGTTCGATCTGGCTCGAAGCTACCGGGATGAGGGGATGCTGGCGTATGCTCGACTGCAGGAGCAGGAATTCCAGATGGAAAAAGATCACGGCTTCAGCGCCGTCAAGCACCAGAGCTTTGTGGGCGCCGGCTACTACGATCAGGTTCAATCCGCCGTTACCAGTGGTGAGGCCTCCACGGCAGCATTGAAAGGGTCGACTGAAGAGGCTCAGTTCACCGCGTCGACCCAGTAGTGCGGTAGTGCAGTCGGGGAATCGGCGCGGTCCTCCGTTCTTTTTTTCGTGAAACGTGGAACCTGGAACGTGGAACGCGCTGATCGAAGACCAGCGTCCGAGGCGCCTCCCACATCCCGGACCTGGACAGTGTCTGAGCCAGGGCGTCCCGCCCTGGCTCAGTTCTCTTCTTTGTGTCTTTGTGCCTTGGTGGTGAACTTCTTCTCTGTGCCTTGGTGGTGAGGAGCCACTACAACGATCCGCTGTGTTGGCTGGGATTGGAGAGATCAGACAAAGAAAAGGATTTCCTTCTCTGTGTCTCTGCGGTGAAAATCTTCTCTGCGTCTTCGTGGTTAGGTTACTCGAAGGCAACCGTAACCGTCATCCCATCGCTCAGTCCTAGTCTCTCCCGCAGGGCCACCGGGGACAAGATCTCAACCACATCTTCCGGATAACCCGGGACCATCGGAAAGACCGCCGCCGCGGAGATCTGGCCCTCCACGCTGAGCGGATAACAGTGCCCTGCACAGTAATCGGGCTCGGGTTGCAGAAGGACTCCCGGCACCTGGCGTAGTTGAGACCAGGCAGACAGATCCTCCGGGCCCTCGAGTCTAAGATTGAGCGTGCCCGGATAGGGCTCAAATCCGAAGGCATTCTTGACCTGCTCTCGAACCCAGGCCAACTGGGTGAAGTCCGCAGCTTCTCTCTTTCCTGAGGCCACCTTACCTTTTACCCAGGACCGGGCTCCGGCCAGTGGAAGCAGGGCCCTCAAGGTGGGAATCCGGGGTGAAAAATCGACTTCTATGGAGCTGTCCCGCTCGATCAGAACACTGCGCATACCCACACTGTGAGCCGGCTGGATATCGTTGGCCAGATCGTCCCCGACATGAATGACTTCCTTTGGAGCGACACCGACTTTCTCGAGTGCCAGCTCAAAGAGTCGAGTCGAGGGTTTGACATGTCCCTCCAGCTCCGAAACCACGAAGAAATCGAAATACTTCCCTATTTTTAGGTTTTCACACAACTGGGATAGCCTGGGTTCCCAATTGGAAACGGCCCCCAGCACAAAACCCCGCTCCTTGAGCTGAGCCAAAACCGCAATCACTTCCGGAAACAGACGGAACACCGGCTCCTTGAGCCACGACTCCCACATCGCTTCTCGACAGTCTTCCAGTCCCTTGTCCACTCCCGCTTCACGAAGAAAGATCGAGATCATTTTGTCGCGTCGGATCTTCTCTTTCTCACCCGAGACGGTGAACTCGGAAGTAACGCTCACACCCTCGCCCCCACTCTCTATCTGTGAAGTTCGGATCCAGGAGCGGATTTGCTCCTTGTCGGAAGGGTAGCCGAATCGCTCCAGGAAATCGGCGTAAGCAGATTCCGGTTCCGCCAAATCCAGCAGGGTGCCGCCCACGTCAAGGGATATCACCTTCGCGATACTCACAAAAACATAGTACCGCAGACAGAGAGAAGAAGACAGATTCAGGAAGTGTAGGGGCGCACTGAGTGCGCCCGTAGCAAGGTCGTTGTAGCGGCCGCCCTATGAGCGGCTGACCGGCTGACTGGGCGAAACGTGAAACCTGAAACGTGAAACGTGAAACTTTATCGAGGAAGAAAGTCCTTCCGCTCTAACCACTGGACCACCAGTTGAGCCGCTTCCTCTTCCACCTCGAAGTAGGAGTGGCCCTGGCCCGCAGTATGGGAGGAATCGGGATCCTCGACTTCAACGTAATCCATCCGGTCGCCGCCCGCCTGCCGCAACGCCACTTGCCACTCCTCCTTTGCACTTTTGTCGGTGGTGTTGTGCAGCAGCAAAATGGAGCGCTGAATCTGGGGAATCCATTTGACGGGAACCGCGTTGGTGTCCGGACCCCGGTAATTTAGAAAGGTGTGATAGGACATGGCCTCGGTCCTGCCAAAAAGGGTAATCAAGAACATCTCGTCGCCCCGGCCCTGATCGAGTCTCATCTTGGCCAGCTGGACGACTTCCTGGTATTTTTCCCGGGAGCCCAGATGAGTTTCCATGGTGGCTTGTCTGAGATCGGCGATGGCCCCGGAAAGTCCCACCAGCTTCACCCGAACATCATCGGTCATCGCCATGTAGTAAGGGACAAAGGTGGTCCCCAGACTGTGTCCCATCAAAAAAACCTCTTCGGCTCCCTGGGCCACCAGGAAATCCACTCCCGCCTTCAAATCCTTCAGCCCGTTTTCGAAGGTCGAACGATAGTAGCCGTGCCCGTGGTCCCGACGGTTCATGCTCAACCCCAGATAACCCTTCTCCGCCAGCAGGGGTGGAAGAAATCCGGTGATGCTGCCGTAGAAGCTTCCTCCGGTCCCATGGGTCACCAGCACCGCCCTTTTAGGAAGCGGATTGACCTGGGGGTCGGGCCGATAGAGCGCCCCGTCCAGCTGCACCCCGTCTTCGGTCACAAAGCGCACCAGATCGGTTCTCACCCGTTCGGGTATTTCCCAGCCCCAGGCTGAAGCCGGAATCAGTAAAGCGATTATGGCTCGGACAATGACTTTGGCAGACCCGTCGATCATGGCGTTCTCCTTTGTTTGAAGGCTCCGTTTGCTGCCTTATTTTTGTCCGTTATGAGGCCAACGTCAATAGAGGCATCAAATTGAAAATCCCAAATTCCAAATCCCAAATTCCAAACGTGGAAACTGGAACATGGAACGTGGAACGCGGCAGGGCGGAGCGGGGGCGCTTTATCTTCTGTTAAAATAGGGTGTTTTCACAACTCGGAAATTTATCATGAGCAGTCAACAGAAGATCCACTCGGCTCGTCAGGCCATCATCGACGCGCGTCGCGTTGTGGTGAAGGTCGGTTCAGGCATTCTGGTGGATCAGGACCATCGCCTGGACGAGGAACGCATCAGCGCACTGGTGGAAGACCTGGTCGCCCTGCGTGAGGGTGGGGTCCAGGTAGTCCTGGTCAGCTCGGGAGCCGTCGCCGCCGGTGCCCCCCTGATGGGTCTCGAAAAACAAGACAAGACCATTCCCCAGAAGCAGGCTTGTGCCGCCCTTGGCCAGACTCGGTTGATGGCGCTCTATGAACGGCTTTTCTCCCGGCACGGATACCACGCCGCACAGATTCTGCTCACCCAGGACGATGTTCGCAACCGTGAGCGCTATCTCAATGCCAAGAACACCTTTCAAACCCTGCTCTCGGCAGGCATTGTACCGGTGGTCAACGAAAACGATTCGGTGGTGGTGGAAGAGATCAAGTTCGGGGACAACGACAACCTGTCGGCTCAGGTAGCGGCTCTGGTCCAGGCCGATCTGCTGCTGCTGCTTTCTTCAGTGGGCGGCTTTTATGAAAAAAAGCTGGCCGAGGTGGAAGAAAACGAAAAGCCCGTGGCCGTAGTTGAACAGATCACCGAGGACCATTTCCGACATACCCAGGACCAGGAAACCGGGAACCGCATCACTACCGGCGGAATGAAATCCAAGCTGCTGGCGATTCAAAAAGCCGCCGAGTACGGCCTTCCCTCCATTCTCGCCAACGGGCTGAGCCCGGGCATCGTCCCCAGGATTCTCAAGGGGGAGGGGGAAGGGACCCTGTTCCTGGCACAGGAGGAAGGGCTTTCCGCTCGCAAGCACTGGATCATTCATTCACTCGTTCCTCAAGGGTCCTTGACGGTGGACGCGGGCGCACTCCAAGCCATCGTCAAGCAGGGCAAGAGCCTTCTACCGATCGGCATCACCGCCGTATCCGGGGATTTTCGCTCCGGCAATGCCGTTCAGGTGCTGGGACCCGACGGCACGGAAGTGGCTCGAGGCATCAGCAACTACGGCTCCCACGAGGTCCAGGTGATACAGGGTCAGCGGAGCGGAGAGATCGAATCACTGCTCGGCTACTCCTACTACGACGAGGTCGTTCATCGAGACGACCTGGTCCTGTTAAAATAAGCCTGACGAGAAAACTTATGACGGCCGAAGTGGATGCTTCCCTGGAAGAAAAAATTGTCGAGCTGACCTGCGGTGCCCGTGCGGCCGGCCGCAAGCTCGCCAACCAGAACACCCAGACCAAAAACGGGTTGCTCCTTGAGCTCGCCCGGCTGCTCGACTCCAAACCAACCCGCGCTCGTCTACTGGAAGCCAATTCAAAGGATCTGGAGGCGGCACGAGAAAAGGGAATTTCAGGAGCTCTGCTGGACCGGTTGGCCCTGGACGACAAACGAATCGACGGCATGATTCAGGGACTGGAGGAGGTGGCAAAACTGCCCGACCCGGTCGGCGTTGTGCGGCAATCGTGGACCCGGCCCAATGGATTGCAGGTGGACAAAAGGACCATCCCTCTAGGGGTGGTCGGAATCATCTACGAGGCCCGGCCCAACGTCACCATCGATGCCTTTTCTCTTTGCTTCAAGGCCGGCAACGCAACCGTACTCAAGGGAGGATCAGAAGCCATTCACACCAACCGCGCACTGGTGGAGACTATTTCCAGCGTGCTGACTCCGTCGGGCCTGGAAGACACCTGCCAGTTTATCGACTCGACCAGCCGCGAGGCGGTGTCGGTGCTGCTCCAGCAAGAGGAGACGGTGGACGTCATCATCCCCAGAGGTGGAGAACCGCTCATTCGCTTTGTCACCGCAAACAGCCGAATTCCGGTCATCAAGCACTACAAGGGGGTGTGTCACGTCTATGTGGATGAGCAGGCCGACCTCGAAATGGCTGCTGCCATCGCCGAGAACGCCAAGGTTTCCCGGCCCGGCGTCTGTAATGCTCTTGAGACCCTGCTGGTCCATGAGAAGGTGGCCTCGGAATTTTTGCCCGGCTTCTCAGAGAAAATGAACACGGCCGGCGTGGAGCTCCGAGGAGACCCGGCCAGCCGAGCCATCCTTCCCGAGATCAGGAAGGCCACCGAGGAAGATTATTACGAGGAGTTTCTGGATCTCATCCTGGCAGTGAGGGTGGTCTCCGGGCTGGACCAGGCCGTGGATCACATTGAAAAATACGGATCCTCCCACACAGAAGCCATCGTGACCCGGAGCTCCGACCGAGCCCGCGAATTTCTGGAACGAGTCGATTCCTCGGTGGTTCTGGTCAATGCCTCCACTCGCTTCTCTGACGGAGGCGAGCTGGGATTGGGAGCTGAGATCGGGATCAGTACCAGCAAGCTGCACGCTTACGGACCGATGGGACTGGAAAGCCTGGTCACCGAAAAGTTCGTGATCCACGGGGAAGGGCAAATTCGGGAATAGGCCTCACGAAGAAATTTTCACCACAGAGACACAGAGAAGACAATTCTTTTTTGTCTTATTTATCCAATCTCAGCCAACTCAGCAGGATCGTGCCAACCTGAAACGTGGAACCTGGAACGCGCTGGTCGAAGACCAGCGGCCGAGGCGCCTCAGGCGCCGATTCCGGGCTAGCTACATTCCTCCCCGTTGTCGCTCCTCGAAAATCCGTGCGATCTCCGACAGTGGTTTGCCGATATGTTCCACATCTTCATCCTTGAAATCGTAATCAGGTCCAACCGCCTCGACTCCAAAATCACTGGCCAGTGATTCGTTGAGCACGATCATCTTGCCGCCCACCATGGTCATGAGAGGATGGATCTTCAGAATATCATCCACCGGAATGGTGAAGTAATCGCGGTCGATGATCAACAAATCTGCGAATTTCCCCACTTCCAGCGAACCGATCATATCCGGTTTTCGCACGTACTCGGCAGCCCAGCGTGTGAACATTTTCAAGGCATGCACCCGATCAATCCGCTCCTCGGGCTGCCAGACTGTTCCGTCGAACCTGCGGGTTACGGATATCCAGGGCTGATAAAATGGAGGCCGGAAATCTCCTGTTCCAACTCGGTCGGCACCAGATCCCCAATGCTGGCCCACTAGCTGGACATCCGATTCAATCCAGGTATTGAAGGGAAGGAAGAAGTCATTCATCTGGGGACCATAGTCTGCAATCCACTTGGGGGCTTCCCGGGCAATGATATCGGGACCGCAACTCAACATGATCCCGTAATCTTTCAGGCTCTGGATCATCTCCGGGGACTTTCCGATCACATCGCAATGCTCACCCGTCATCTTCAACTGCCGCACATCTTCCATGGTCATGCCATTGGCTTCCCGGGCCCGATCGACCATTCTGAAGAAGGCACGGGCACTTTCACTTCCACAGATGTGCACTCCTGCCAGCCGCCATCCGGCCTTCATCGCATTCTCCAGCACATCCCAGGGCAGCTCCCCGGGTTGGGGGCAGACCTCCCGAGCCTTGATATGAGCGGGAGCCACCGTATCCGGACCCGTACAGGATTCCGGATAAAGGGAATCCCAGCGCTCAGAAGCGACCCCGTCAATCCAGAAATAGTCGTTGCCTATTCCCTGCAGCACCCCCGTCCGGCGGTACATTTGGCGGGTCTGCTCAGGATCAGTGGGCATGCGATGCACTTCATAGTGGGCATCCAAACGAATGGGCATCTGACCGACACCGGCCAGAGTGGCATACCCGCTCATCACCTTTGGGAATGGAATGCGGGTGGAAAAGGTGGTCACTCCCTTGGCCGCAAAATCTTCAGCTGAGAGCTTGAGTGCTTGAGCTAAAATGGTGAGAGGGACCTTCTCGAGGAAGAGTTCCCAGGTAATGACGGCCATCTCCTGGCTTCCGATCCAGCCGATCTCCGGGATATCTTCATGAATGACGTCTCCGTGCATGGTCTCCTGGATGGAGGCGGAGTATCCCGGTAAAAAGTCATTCATGATCTCCAGGGCTTTCGAATTCAGGTTGCCTCTTAGCCCTGGTCGCATCAGGACCGGGTTTTCCGGAGCCCAGACGTCCAGGGTCCTACGCGTCGTTAAACGCCGCGTCATCCCCCAGAGCCCAAGATCGGCAGGTGCTTCCGGATGAGCTTGCATCTGAAGCACCACCCACTGGCCGGGTTCCACCTTCTTGACCGCTTCCTGGATGGCATCCCGCATGATGGCCTGAGTCTTCTCCAGGTCGCGGTCCGCCTGGGCCCTCACGATAATGCCATCGGGAGGGTAGGTAAAACCAAACCGGTCCAGATATCCGGTTGCACGACCGTAGATATGGCTGTGAGGCTCAACAATGCCCGGCATTAGGGTTCTTCCTTTCAGGTCGAACACCCTGGTATCGGGTCCCGCCAGGGCTCTGACTTCCGCATTGGTCCCCAGTTTGACGATCTTATCTTCCTTGACGGCAATTGCCTGGTACACGTTTCCCACCTGGGTCGAGGTGGAAGCATCGTCCATGCTCACCACTTTACCGTTGACAAAAAGGGTTTCGGGGTATCCCCACTGGGCCACCTCGGGGGGCAACTGCTGGGCAGCCGTTTGAGCATGGGTCAAGAACAACACCGCACTCAGAGTCAAAACCAGGGTGATCAATTTGGGAGTGGGATTTTCAGTGTTCATGGAACCTCCTGTTGCCGAGAGTCTATCTTTCTTTCATCCTTTTTGCACCTCGAAAGCGGGGTCCGCTGCGCGGACTCCGCTTTTGTGCTGTGGTGCTGTCGTGCCGGAATCGGCCCGATCTTGCTGTGGGCGCACTCGGTGCGCCCCTACACTCACCTGGCTGACCTCGCTCCGAAGGAGCGACAGAGTCTGGCTCAGGGCGCCCCGCCCTGGGGCAGTCTTATCTTCTCTGTGCCTCTGTGTCTCTGTGTCTCTGTGTCTCTGTGTCTCTGTGGTGAAACTTCTTCTTTGTGTCTTTGTGGTGAGGATTATTCACGAAGACGCAAGCTGTTGGTCACCACGGTGACGCTGCTAAAGGCCATGGCGAAGGCGGCCATGATGGGATGAAGCGAGCGCAGCAGCACCGGCAGGGCCTCGAATGGGTAAAGAACGCCCGCCGCGATGGGAATGAGAATGACGTTGTAAAAAAAAGCCCAGAAGAGATTCTGCTTGATGGTGCGCAAAGTGGCCTGGCTCAGGGCAATAGCCTGGGGAACGGAACGCAGGTCTCCCCGCATCAGCGTCACGTCTGCCGTCTCCATGGCAACATCGGTTCCGGTACCGATGGCGATGCCCACATCCGCCTGTGTCAGCGCGGGGGCATCATTGATGCCGTCCCCCACCATGGCCACCAGTCCCTCCTGCTCCTGTTGGAGCCTTTCAATCTGCACGGCCTTCTCACCCGGCAGGACCTCCGCCAACAGGCGGTCAATCCCCACCTCCCGGGCAATAGCCTGGGCCGTGGCCTGGTTGTCTCCGGTCAACATTACAACCGTCAAACCCAGCTCCCGAATTTCGGCGACCGCTTCCCGGGCCCCCGGTTTGACAATATCGGCCACGCCGATCAGACCGACCGCCTTGTCTTCAAGGGCCACCCAGATGACGGTTTTGGCCTGGGACTGCAAACGCCCGGCTTGCTCCTCCAGTCCATTGAGATCCACCCGGTATTGAGTCATCATCCTCAAGTTGCCCAGCAGGACCTTCTGATTTTCCACTCGGGCCAGCACCCCCTCCCCCGACTGCGCTTCAAATTCCTGAGGTGATCCGATCGGAAGATCCCGCTTGCGGGCCTCCCTGACGATGGCTTCACCCAGAGGATGCTCGCTGCCGCTTTCCGCGGAGGCGGCAAGTTCCAGCAACCAATCGCCGGCGACCGGATCGGAGGTCTGGATATCGGTGACCGAGGGCTGTCCCAGCGTGAGGGTCCCCGTTTTGTCGAGCACGATGGTCTTGAGGGAATGAGCACGCTCCAGCGCCTGGGAGTTTTTGAAGAGAATCCCCTTCTGGGCGCCGCGTCCAGTGGCCACCATGATGGCCGTCGGCGTGGCCAGCCCCAGAGCACAGGGGCAGGCGATCACCAGCACCGCCACCATCCGGATCATGGCCTCCGTAAAACCGGCCGACAGGACCAGCCACCAGATGAGAAAGGTGCCCGCGGCAATCAGGATGACGATGGGGACGAACACAGCGGCCACCCGGTCCGCCAGCCTCTGGATCGGTGCCCGGCTCCCCTGAGCCTCCTCCACCATCCGAATGATCTGAGCCAGGGCGGTTTCCGCCCCCACTCTTCTGGCCTCAAACTGCAGCCTTCCCTGTTTGTTGATCGAGCCTCCGATCACCTCATCTCCCGGCTGCTTGTCAACGGGCAAGCTCTCTCCGGTGAGCATGCTTTCATCGACACTGGAATTTCCATGAGTGATGATGCCGTCCACGGGAATTCTCTCCCCGGGCCGGACGATGATCGGGTCGTTGACGGCAACCTCTTCGAGGGGAATGTCCACCTCCTGGCCTTCCCTCACCAGGCGGGCCGTTTCAGGGCGCAGCCCCATCAGTTTCTTGATGGCCGCACTGGTTTTCCCCTTGGCCCGGGCCTCCAGCAGCTTGCCCAGTTTGATCAGGGTGATGATCACGGCCGCCGTCTCGTAGTAAACATGGGTTCCCAGGGCTTGGCTTCCCAGGCCCAGGGCAATCGTGACCGGCAGACTATAGAAAAAGGCAGCCGATGAGCCCATGGCGATCAGGACATCCATGTTGGCGGTTCCATTGCGCAGGGCCTTGTAGGCCCCCACGTAAAACCCCCAGCCCACGTAAAACTGAACCGGCGCGGCCAGCAGCGCCATCAACACGTTGACCCAGGGCTGATGGGCCCAGGCGCCCAGCAACCCAAAATCTCGGGTCATCGCCAGCAGAAAAAGGGGGACCGAAAAGGTCACCCCGATCCAGAGCTTGAGGCTCTGACCTCGAATCTCTTCCTCCTCCCGGGCCTTTCCCTCGCTGTCCTCGTACATCCGGACCTCGACTACCCCATAGCCGATCCTCTCGATAGCCCGGGTCAGGATCTCTCGGTTCACCTGTTGAGGTAGAAACTCGACGGTGGCCTTTTCGGTGGCATAGTTGACCGTCGCGTCCACCACACCGGGAACCTTTTTCTGCAGTGTCCTGTGAATGGTGGCGGCGCAGTTGGCACAGGTCATCCCGGTGATGGCCAGGGTCTCCCGCTGCATCCCGGCAGTTTCAGCGGTGTCAGAAGAGGGTTTCATCACGCCGCCGGTGGGTACTGGATTTCCTTCAGCAAGGCCTCGATCTGTTCCCAATCCAGCGACGAGTCCTCCCAGTCCACCGTCACCCTACGGCTTTGTTCATCAGCCCGGACTGAAACGATCCCCTCCAGTTCCCCCAACTCTCGTTCGATGGTCTTGACACAGTGGCCGCAACTGATGCTGGGAACTCGAAACACTTTGGTACTCATGCTGTCACCTCCTTCCGGAACTTTTGAACACATCCAGGATTTCCTCGATCACACGCTCCCGATCGCTGGGGTTGTCTCCCCGGATCGCGGTGGTGGCACAGGTGTGCAGATGCCGATCCAGAACCAGTTCGCTCACCTTGCCCAGGGCACGCTGGACGGCCCCGATCTGGTTCACGATGTCGATGCAGTACTGGTCCTCCTCCACCATCCGGGACACCCCGCGAACGTGCCCCTCAATGCTTTTTAACCTGCGTAAGATGCTGGCCTCATCCTTGGCGCTCATTCCTCTCCTCTCTTCCCCAATCCCACCCCCCAGGGGGGGGTATTCAAATTGTAAAACGGTCCGAAGCGATTGTCAATCCGGAGGGGGGGGGGGGGGTCTTCGACCAGCGCGTTCCACGTTCCAGGTTCCAGGTTGGCACGATCATAAAGGCTGATGTAGGGGCGCACTGAGTGCGCCCACAGCAAGGACCGGGATGCCAAGAAGGGCGCAGGCCGTGCGCCCCTATTAATTGGACTGGAAAGGGAGACAAAAAAGGAAAAGAATTTTCTTCTCTGTGCCTTTGTGTCTCTGTGGTGAAATCCTCTTCGCTTCGCTCAGATAAAGGCGGCTTCTCTGCGGCTTAGTGGTTCGAACCCGAAAGAGCTTCTATCAGCGACAGAGGATCCACCCGTGTGCCGTTGAGGCGAACCGTCCAGTGCAGGTGAGCGCCCGTGACTCGGCCGGTGGCTCCCACCAAACCGATTGGATCTCCAGGCAAAACCATTTGCCCTTCCTCGACAGCGAAACGAGAAAGATGGGCGAAGTAGGAGTAAAGTCCCTGGCCATGATCCAGGATAACGGTGTTGCCCGAGTAGTAGAGATCGGAGACCAGAACCACTTTTCCTCGATTGGGTGCCGCGGCGGGGGTTCCCTCGTCTGCGTCAAAGTCGGTACCGGTGTGAGGACTGCGGGGCTGGCCGTTGAGGATGCTGCGCTTCCCGAAGCCGCTGGTGGGGGCTCCCGGGACAGGAGAGAGGAAGGAATCCTCCCAAAATTTTTCAGAATTCAGGCCGGCAAACACCTGGGATACTCTTTTTGACTCGCGCCGGATGCGCGGCATCATTTCCCCGGGAGGATTGACGAACTTTTCATCGACGGTGAGCCGTCTGGTGGGAAACTCCTTGTGCTCGACCTGGAGTTCATAGCTCTGCTGGACTGAAGACCCGTCCGAGGTTGTCCCCTTCAGTTTGACCGGGTAACGACCCGCGGTGGTTGCCAGGTCAATCCCGACCAGGCCCTGCCAGAGCGTGTCCTGATCCGTGGGGTAAAAAAGGAATGTTTTTTCGAAGGCCTGTCCCTCCATCCGGGTCAGGGGAAGCTGGCTTCGAACGGTCACCAGAACCACTTCTCCAGGTTGAAGCGACCGAGCCCGGTGAGAAACCTCAAACGAGCTGGATTCATTTTGAACCCCACCCAGAAAAGAAACCAGCAGAAGGATCGCTAAAGAGTTCAAGATTTTCCTCCCTTCATTTTTTCCTGGACGCTCTGGATCTTATCGCTCAGAGTCTGCCCCCGGTCGGTCCGGGTTCCGACCCTGAGGCTTGTTGAGATTCGAGGGGCTCCCATTTCATGCACCCGACGGTGACACTGCTTGACCGCTTCCATCACCACATCCCAGTCCCCTTCGATATTGGTCCCATTGGCATGCAGTTCCACCTTCAACCCCGCTTCCTGGAGTACCTGTTCACAAGCGGCAATATATTCGGAAAGACTGACACCCACACCTAAAGGAATGATACAAAATTCGACGATCGTATTCATCGCTGGGACCTCTTGAAGCTGTCCCCGAAAGGCTAGCCAGGCGGCTGGAGACTGTCCAGCAGGGAGTCAAAATCCTGTTGGGATTGATTCACCGTATTTTCAGGGCCGGTAAGCTTGAAGAACCAGGGTCCGCCCATTCCCTCCACCACGGCAGCCAGCATTCGGTAACCAGGCCGGGCTGCTGTCTGGGCCATCATCGGCCCTCCTGATTCATTGTAGGTTCCCCTCACATCCACAATGGTTATTTCCACTCCGTTGCCGCCCCTCTCGGAGATGCGGGCCTGATCCGATACCGGGCCTCCCCCGGCAGTTGAAAACTGGCTCACCCATCGGTCCACGTTGGCCTGAACCGATCCACCGCCTCCGCCAAAATGAAAAACCACCATTTCCGAATCCGCGTTGTCTCCCTCCACACCAGGAATCCGGTACTGGGCCACCCGCATCGATGATGAGGGGGCCTCCTGGATCCAGCCGTCAGGAGCCTGGAACTCGATACCGGCTGCCGCTGCAGACGGGGAGGCCGTGGATGACCCGGCCGAGGAGGGAGTCGGTGGGGGGGATGGGGAGGTTTGAAGCGGCTCCAGATCGGAACATCCGGCTGCCAGCAAGAGCGTGAATCCGATCCCCAATAGTTTTATCTTCCAGCTACCGTCCATCATCAACTCTCTCCCTTGATTATGATTCGATTCCAGTTGGGACCTACTCCTCTACCAAAGGCATCCGACCCTGAAAACCCTCGTCCACTTCGTGCCAGAAGAGGATATCCTCTTCTCCAAACTTCCAGCAAAGATAGACTTCACGGCCATCCTTCAGGTGGGAAAAATCAATCAGCCCATCCTCCAGGCTCTTGACGATACAGCCGGTCTCCTGGATCTGACCCAAGTGGTTGCGCATCAGGGCCAAACCTTCCAGATAGACCGCTCCCTCCGGGCCTCCCGAATCATTGGCAGAAGCTTCAGCGAACTTTTCAACCACTTCCCGCTGCTGCTCCAGCCTCTCGGTGGTCTCGATCACCTGGCCCACCAATTTTTTCAGGGTCGGTAGAAGTTCCCGGACCTCCGCAACCGTAAAAAACCGCTTTTCCATGGCCTTCTGATTATATCAGCGGGGATCGGGCCGAGTGGAATGGGATTATACTTTGACGCCGGAATGGAGGAGAATAGGCATCGGTTCCCTATGAAATGCATCCTGTGTAATCAGAGAAAAGGCAAACGATTCTGTCCCGCCAAGAACACCTCCATCTGTGCCCAGTGCTGCGGGGAGAAGCGCGTGACCGAGATCCAATGTCCCTCGGACTGCGCCTACCTCTCTTCGGGACAGGCCTATCAATCCGTCAAGAAGTATTCGGCCCAGCTCCGGCAGGAGGAAGATCTGGTCAAACGCCGAAAACTTTACGAAACGAGTCAGGCTTTCGGTCCGGTGTTCGGAAAATTCGAACAAAGTATCATCACTTATTCCGCCAGCTTGCAGACACTCACGGATGAGCACATTTTAGAGGCCGTCACCCTCCTCAAGGAGACCTACCGGACGGAACAAAAGGGAGTCATTTATGAGCACACGTCCAGCAATCCTCTGGTCCAGTCCCTGGCTCGCGACCTGAAAGAGGCTCTGGAAGCGATGCGGGCCGATCAGGGTGACGAGTTGCCAGCTTTGAGAACCACCGATGTGCTGGACTGCCTGGCAGTCGTCGAGACCGACGTCAGTTACCATATGGGCTCATCATCGGAATCAAAGAGCTACCTCAGCTTCATTCGAAGAAACCATCCAGAGGTCTCATCGAAGGCTTCTTCCAAAGGCACCCTCATCCAACCCTGAGGTCCCGATAGTCGCGTCGAACAACGGGAG
>JAPYTY010000012.1 GCA_029942065.1 Acidobacteriota bacterium
GGCTGTGACCGAGAGCCTCCAGGAGCCGCTGCTCTCGCTTCTGGCGGTGGCGCAAAGTCCTTTGGATGACCAGCCGCCCATCGGGGGTCGGGTTTCCATGCCCTGGATACAGGTACCCTTGTGTGATGGACTCAAGGAATTGCAAAGATTTGACGTAGGTGGCCAGATGTCCGTCCCTGGGATCGATGAGAATCGAAGACAGAGTGGAGATGAGATCACCCACGATGACCGCCTGGTAGCAGGATTCCTGGAAAACCAGATGTCCGGGTGCGTGTCCCGGCAGATGATAGACTTTAAGCATCCAGCCCGGTTCACCTTCCGGTGAAAGACCCAGCTCCAGTTCCTGGCCATGCTCGAGAAAATCCGAAAAATCAAAATGAGGTAGGGACTCGGCCGCCAATCGATGGGCTAGGAGGGGTAGTTCATAGCGTTTCAGGGTTTCCTCCACCGCTCCAATGTGGTCCGGGTGGTCGTGTGTCAAAAGAACTCCCTGCAGTTTCCTTCCCTCTTCCGTTGCCTGGTCGAGCTGGTGCCATAGTTTCTCCTGCTCCGAGGAGTCCGGGGTGGAGGGATCGATCAAGTAGAGTTTTCGGTCTCCGACCAGAAATGCATTGGTGTGGGTAGCCGGCAGTTTGGTGGGGGTCTCAAGGGGTATCTGTAAAATCCCCTGGTTGAATTTCATTGGACCTTCAGTGACCTCATCCGATTGATGGCGAAGGCAAGTTCAAAAATTCTCGGTTTGGCCAGATTGCCGACCTTGTAGGGACTCAAAATATCGAGGCCACCTTCATGCAGATCTGCCATCAGCTTTTGAAGCCCTTCTTTCAGTGAGACGTCCTGTGCGTAACGGTCTGCATAGCAAAAAATGGCCTCTCCGATGGCTCTGGTTTGAGCGATTTCCACCAATTGTTCCAAGGCGGAAAGATCCACCTCGGTGGTTCCAAAGAGAATCTTTTTCAATCCATGGACGTCAATTTTTACTGGACGCTTTCCGCGACGAGCATCGAAGCTCCTGGCCGCCGGCCGCCGGCTGGGCAAACCGCCAAACTCGGTCCCTCCTTCAGCCTTCCTGGTGGTGGGAAAGATCTCGATGACACCTTTGGCCTGATGGGTCACGACCACAGGAAGATACTGGTCCATCAGGATGACTTGATCGGCGTGGTCCAGATAATCGCCCGAGCCTCCCAGGACTAGAATCGTCGAAACCAGGTGATCCTCATACAAGTGTCGTACCTTGTCGACAAAAGGAGTGATCGGCTCCCTCTTCTTTTCTACCAGCGCCTGCATGCGAGCGTCCCGAATGATGAAGTTGGTAGCTGAGGTGTCCTCGTCAATCAGAAGGAGCTTCGACCCCATTTCCAGAGCTTCCATGATATAAGCGGCCTGGGATGTGGATCCCGAGGCGTTTTCGGTCGAGAAAGAGAGGGTGTCCTTGGCATAGGGAAGGTTGTTGATGAAAGGAGAGATGTCCACTTTTTCAACATAACGTCCATCTTCGGCTCGAATCTTGACGCCTGAGTCGATGGTCACGGTCCACTCTCTCCCGTCTCCCGGAATGTGGTTGTAAACACCCCGCTCCAGGGCTCGGAGCAAAGTGGATTTTCCGTGAAACCCGCCTCCCACGATCAGGATGACCCCTTCGGGAATTCCCATGCCTCGAATGGGGCCGCGATTGGGTTGAGACAGCTCTATTTCCAGTTCGGGAGGCGACCGGAAGGGGATCACCGGACCGGCGTTGCTCTCGACCAGAGGGCGATCATCGACTCCACTGCGTCGGGGTAAGGTGGAACCGTTTCCGACAAATGCCACCAGAGAGTGCTCTTTTAACTGTTCACGCAGGGCTTCCTGATCCTCGATGACCTCGATATATTGTTGCACCGATTCAGCAGTCAGGTTTTCAAACAGCAGAGCCTGGTCGACAATGGTCGGCAACTCAATGAAAAACATCTCTTCGGCGTGACGGCCCAGAATGCGTCGGCCGTCGGCGGGAAGGCCCATCAGGAATCGGGCCTCCACGACTTCCGGCCGTATGTCCATGCAGTTTCTTTCCAGAACCTCCTGTTGTCCGCTTTCGATGAAAAAGAGGCCGCTTTTTCCAGTGCCCCGCTGCCCTTTGGTGATCTCGTCGATGGCCTGGTCAAAATTCCTGGCCAGGTAGTCGGCCAGAGCGACTTTTCGGATCTTGCTGGAGAACAGTTGCTGGGGGAACCCAGCAGTGGCCGAGGGAATCTGTACGCTCACACGGGAAGACAGGGCAAAGGGATCACCCTGCACGTGGTCGATGGAGAGGACGAAGGGGGAGAAGTCGTAGAGGCCCTGAAGTTCCTTGTACGCCTTGTAGCCTTTACCGTCGATGCGACGAATCGTCTGGCAGAGGTGGTCGCGTGAATGCATGGTGGGGAGGCCGGAGTTTCAAAGATGAGGGTTAGCCAGGAGTGAAATCAGGTACCGGACTCATCAAAAAAGATCTTCAGCATATCAAGCGTGGTGATTATCCCGACGAGTTGACTGCCCCGGGTCACCAGAAGGCGGTGAATTCTCCCCGCCACCATTGCCTTGGCAATTTCGGAGATGAGGGTGTCCTCCGGTACCGTGTAGATGGTGGGGGGTCATGATCTCTCGGACCGGCAGGCTTTCGTTCTCAACAGGCAGATCCTGTAACTCCTCCGGATCGATTTTTTCTTCCCAGCCCTGCCCGAAGAAATCAACCTTCGCCTGGTTCTCCCGGACGGCATTCTGGGCAATATCGGTACAGGAAACGACTCCGATCACCTCTCCCTCACCGTCGACGACCGGCGCTCCCAGAATCTCCCTTTCGGTCAGGAACGTCGCCAACTCCTGTACCGTCATGTCATCTCGTACCGAGAGGACCTCGGTGTTCATGATGTCTTTGGCCTTTAGATTGTTCACTGGATCCCTTTTTGCATTTTCCGGACCACGTTTTCGGGGTTCAGTCTACCTGAAAAAGGACTGGAGGCGAAGCCCTGATTATGCATAGGTTCTCTTCGTTCCGGCGGCGCTGTAGTAAAGAATTGATGCATGATACGGGCTAATGGATCACCGGAACAGGTCGTTTTCGGGAGGCCGCACGATTTCTCTCCCATATCCCTCTCCCTCCGGGTAGCTGAAGCCCTGAATCAGTGCCGCAGGAATGGCGGCTGTTTTTCCCATGGCCAGCTCCGCGGCCGAGGCTAGTTCATCGGCGACAGCCATCTGGGTAGCCTTCAGCTCGTTTCCGAAACGATCCCTTTCATTTCGATAGTCCACAAACGGACTCATGCCCGAAACTCCCAGGGCGACATTGGCCAGGCCATTTCTCCAGGGGCGTCCAAAGGTGTCGGATATGATGACAGCCAGTTCCACCCCCAATTCTGTTGCCAGGCTTTTCCTTATTTCAGCGGCCGAGTAATCGGGGTCTTCTGGCAGGAGTGTAACCGTACCTTGAGGGACATTGGAGGTGTCAACGCCGGCGTTGGCACAGATGTAGCCCTGCTGTGTCTCAGCAATCAGTAGTCCTCGTTCCATTCGCACAAGCCGGCGCGCCTCTCTCAAGACAACCTCAATGACTCGGGGATCCTTGCCGTGTGTTTCGGCCCAATCGAGTGCCTGAGCAGAAGGAGCGACATCTTCCAGCCTCACCACCCGCCCTTCCGCCTTGGAGACAATCTTCTGGGCGATCACGAGGATGTCCCCGTTTTCGGCCCTCACGTCTTCCTGGCGAATGGTCTGGGCGATCAGATCGGGGAGATCATCTCCAGCGGTTACCTCCGGGAGGCCCGGAAGCCCGATAACCTTGAACTGATTCAATGGCATGGTCCGGTTATTTTATTGTAGAAAGGCCCCTCAGGGAATCGAACTTTCGAAGAGCAGCCCCGGTGTGAGTGTCCTGGCCGAGTTTTCTGAAGGAGAGAAGGTCGGTGAACTCGTCCAGGTCGAATGAGATGCGAGGATTGGGGAGAATCCGGAGGTCAACGCCGCGGTGTGCGGCCTCTTGTTGATGAAGGGCAAGGCTGTTATCACCAAAAAGAGAGGGGAAGGCATCCGGGGGGGTTCTCAACAGGGCGTTGGTACCCGTGCCGTCTCGCGAGGGAACGAGAATAGCCGCCGGAGGCTGCAGTTCATAGCTCAAGAGCTGGTCCAGGTCCTTGCCCTGGAGCAAGGGAATGTCCCCGGGAATGCGCAAAACAGTTGTGACGCCGGATTGTGCCAGCAGTTGACAGCAATGGTCTACCGAGTGGCTTTCTGAAATCTGATCCCTCTCGGGAATCACCTGCCAATGGTGTTTTCTAGCATGACTCAAAATGGGGGGGCAGGAACTGACCACCACCACCTGATCGGGTTTCCGCGCCTGGCGCAGAGCCTGGGTTACATCCTCGAGCATGGCCCAGACTAAAAGTTTCCGTTCATCAGAAGTCAATCGTCCGGCCAATCTTTGCTTGGCCTGAGCAGGATCTTTGAGAGGCAGCAGGACCACTTTCATAATGTCTCTAAAAGTCGATTGGCCAGTTTGATCTTGTCTTCGACACTCTCCATCAAAGTGTTGGCGGTGATGACCGTGATGTTCAAGGCCTCGATCTCCTCCCGCAACTGGATGTCTCTGGCATCCAGTACGAAACCATCCAGGAAATCCTGATAGAACCGGGCGATCGAGGTGGGATTGACCGGATACCCCAACTCCTGGAGCATTTTGGCAGCGGGACCCTTCAGGGCTCGTCCTTCCACAATAGGGGTAACGGCAATCACCGGTGCCTGGGTAGCGATGAGCAGTTTTCTCAGACCAGGCACTGCCAGAATAGGATTCATGCTGATAAAGGGATTGCTGGGACACAAAAAAACCGCCTGGGCAGCCATGATCGATTCTGCCACCCCGGGAGCCGGGTGGGCCTTTTCAATGTTCGTGTGTTTGAACGCCTGAACCGTAGGACAGCAGGCTTCCCGAACCAGATACTCCTGCAGGTGGAGTTCTCCCTGATCGGTCAGGACATGGGTGGGTACGTAGGAGTCGGTCATGGGGAGAAGGTTTTGCTCGACTCCCAGCGACTGGCAGAGATTGGCAGTGACCCGGGTTAGGGATTCTCCCTGTTTTAACTGTAAGGTCCGCCACAGGTGAGTTGCCAGATCCTGATCTCCGAGCTGGAACCAGCTGGGGGCACCGAGTCTTGCCAGAGCCTCCAGACAGGCAAAAGAATCTTCCCCAATTCCCCAACCTGTTTGCGGGTTGACCCTTCCGGAAAGCGTGTAGGTGAGGGTGTCCAGGTCGGGACAGATTCTGAGTCCCAACACCTCAATATCGTCGCCCGTGTTGCCAATGATGCTCAGTTGATCCGGAGGCAGAACCCTGGAGAATCCCAGGACCAGCTTGGAACCACCCACTCCGCCAGCCAAAGCGACAATCATTGAGTCATACCTTACTCGCCACCATCGCTCGTCAGGAACCCTTTTCGGGCTCCTCCAGTCCCACCATCTGAATCCGTGAGTTCTTTACCCTGTAGCGTTGGTTCAAACCGATCTCGAGCAGGGTGATTGCCTCCAGCGAGCGGCTGTAACGCAAGGGTCCGGCATCGATCCATCGCAGCCGGTGAATCGTACCGACCAGTTCGAGAACACGGGATTTGGCCTCTGAAGAATCGGAGCAAACAAACTCATCACAGTCCAGGGGCGTGTCGAGGTCGCACAATAAATGGGCGGGCAGGGTCTTGAAGGCAGCCACGACCGCCGGACCGGAAGGCAAGATACTTTGTAAGTGCTCTGAGCCCGACTGCTCACCCAGGTCAACCAGTCGAGGCCCTTTGTCAAAAACAATGGGGACGGTAACGTCAACCAGGATCTGATCTGCAGACAGCTCCTCTTGATACTCGGTGATCACCTGCTGGCTGTGGATCCAGGGGACGGTCAAAATGAGAATTTCACAGGCCGCGATTAGTTCGTGATTGCTCATCCCTCGAACGATTTCGTCACCGATTTGCTGGTTGATTTCCAGCGCCTGCTGCCGAGCACGTTCGGCTGAGCGGGAGCCGATTGCCACAGGGTTCCCTGCTGCTGCCAACCGCAGGGCGATTCCCTGGCCCTCCTCCCCTGTTCCGCTGATGAGGCCGGCCCGGCCCGAGTCATTCATGGATGTGCATTATAAGGAGCAATTTTGCAGTTGTCCGGTCGTTTTCTCTCGGTCTGCCACCCCATGAAAAAGAAGTTGTCTCGACCCGGTAAAAGAGGGTAGCATTGGAAGATATCAGGCTGAACCGTATTATGCATCATCCGATCTAAAGAGTCGAAAAGGTAGGCATTCAAGGGAGAACCTCATGCCAAGATGTCTTATTCCCAAAGTGGTGATTGGTTTGTTTCTGTTCTCGGCCGTCCCGGTGGTGGCCGCCCAGCAGTCCGGTGCCGGCTCTTCGACCACCACCCAGGTCAGCGCTATCGTTCATTTTTTCAAGGGCGCCAACTTCCAACGGGATGGGGAGATGAATCGTGCTCTCGAAGAGTACCGGCTAGCGGTGAGTCTTGATGACCAGTTTGCCGAAGCCTTCAACAACATGGGTACGGTTTTCTTCGAGAGAAACGACTATGGGCAGGCTACCGAGTTCTACGAGAGGGCTCTCGAATTGCACGAGGGTTTTGCTGCAGCCCACAACAACATGGGAACCGTTTATGCCCGTCAGGCCCATCGCATGAACGTAAGCCAGTTCTACCGACGAGCTATTTCGCACCTCCAAAAAGCTATCGAACTCGATCCCAACCTTCCGGAGGCCTATAACACGCTCGGGATCGTGTACCACCGCCAGGGACAGTTCAATCGGTCCACTGAGTTTTTCATGAAAGCCAAGCAGGTGAGACCCACTTATGTGGATGCCTACAACAATCTGGGACACACCCTGAGCCGTTTGGGCCGTTTCGATCAGGCTTTGAGTGAACTCGAGCAGGCCCTGAAGCTGGATGCCTCCTTTGCACCGGCTCGGCACAACCTGGGGATGGTCAATCTTCACCAGGGAAATCGTGAGATCGCACTTCAAGAGCTGGAAAGAGCCATCCTCGACACTCCCGATTTTGTCGCCTCCTACGTGGAACTGGCTGCCCTGCACCTGCAAGATGCCGATGCTGAAAAGGCTTTGGAGGTGGCCCGCCAAGCCGTCGGGGCCAATCCGGAGTCCTCTCAGGCTCAGAACATTCTGGGAATCAGCCAGCTTCGTTCAGGGGACCGCGACGGTGCGGTACAGGCCATGGAACGTTCCGTTGAACTTGATGAGAACTCTCCCGAATCACACAGTAATCTGGGAGCCGTCCTGGCACTGCAGGGGAATCCGGAGCGGGCACTTGAAGAATTCAACCGGGCCACCGATTTGAACTCGCGGTTGGCGGATCCTTACAAATATCGAGGCAACATTTTCTTTCGGTCAGGGGATGCCAAGCAGGCCATAGAGAACTACAGCCGCTATCTTGAACTGGATCCCGCAGCCGAGGACCTGACACAGGTGCAGTCTCTGGTTGATCTCCTTCGCTCGGTTGACCAGCAGTCGTTAGCAGAAGAGCCCGAGGCTTCGAAGGAGTAGGCGGGCTCTTCACCACAAAGACGCAGAGAAGCCTCCTTTATCTGAGCGAAGCGAAGAAAATTTCACCACAGAGACACAAAAACACAGAGAAGAGAATTTTTTTCTTTTTCTTATCTCTCCAATCTCAGCCAACAGCAAAGTCGTTGTAGCGACCGCTCTGTGAGCGGCTCTTCACGACCAGGACGCAGAGAAGATTTTTTAACCACAAAGACACCAAGACACAAAAGAAGATAAGACTGTCCCAGGGCGGGACGCCCTGAGCCAGGCTTTGTCGCTTCTTCGGAGCGAGGCCGGATAAGGTGAGTGTAGGGGCGCACTGAGGCGCCTCCCACACTCCTGAAACCTGGAACGTGGAACGCGCTGGTCGAAGGCCAGCGTCCTAGAACCGGAACTCCGGAGGCGGGCCGGTGAGCAGGTAGAGCCGGATCATTTCCTGAGTTGCGTCCTCCATCCCGATCTGGAGTAGTTCGAGCCAGGTTTCGCGGCCGAACTCCTCCTCGATCTGCTGAATCATCCAGCAACCCACATAGTAGCCCCATTTGTCCTGCTGGTAGAGATCAATGCCCCTGCCCGGGGTGTTCGCTGCTGCTTTTTCGAGAGCCTGGCCGACTCGAACAAAGGATGCCTTTAATTGGGAAGGGTCGTGAAGGATCTGATCCAGTTCGGGAAACAATCGGGACTCGACCGCCAACCAGGTGGCGGTTCCTTCCATCAGCATTCCCGCCAGGAGGCTGTCCCTGGGCGACAGGCCGGAGCCGGACCAGCCAGCCTTGATCAGGGCCAGGTGATGAATCTCATGGGCCAGCACCAAGGGCAATCTCTCCCGATCCTCGTAGTGCAGCAGGTGAGCTGCCAGAATGAGGTGGGGATCCAGAGTCTTGGCCGCATAAGGGATCTCGTCGAAGATCCAGAACTGGAAATCGTGATCGAAGTCGCTGGGAAGATAGTCGTTGACGACACGAATGGCGCCCTTGAGAGCCTCTTGTATCCGCTCTTCGAAAAGTGCCTCTGACAAAGACGACTGAAACCCACTCCGGCCTGGGTTTCCAGGGCCGTGGGCGATCCAACGTGGCAAGTCGGGAGCCTCTTCAGTGGGGAGCGCCACCAGTTCAAGCTCGCTTCCCATCAGCACCTTCCAGCCCCGCCGGGCCTGAGGGAACTGGTAGTCCTGGGCCTGAATTGCTGCTGGTGGCCCCACCCAGACCCAAACCAAAAGGCTCACTAAAAACAATCGGTGAAGCCGCCAGGTGGTGTTCTTCGGGTCCATACGGTTACACCCATCTTATAACGAAGGGGTAAATGTATGCAGCACTACTGATGGTCGGCTAAGCCGTAGGTCATAGCCCTCATGGGGTTGCTTGACGGGTGAAAATAACCTCTTGTAGTATTACCGAGCGCCCTACCTTAAGGCAGAACCGGTCAGAGCAGAATCGAGAATCCGCAGTCTGTCTGAGTCGGAGGGAGCAGAGGTATTTTAATGAAAAAACTCATACTTAGCCAGCTACTCGTGATTCTACTATGGACCCCTTTGCTGGTGGCACAATCTCCCGCCGGGGTGGTCTCAGGAGAAGTTCGCGATACCTCCGGGGCCGTGGTTCCGGATGTGGCGCTGGAAGCACGCCATCAGGAAAATGGGCGGGTCTACTCGGCACTCACCAACCGGGAAGGGAGATATGAGTTTCTGAGGCTCCCTCCCGGGACCTATGAAATCGCTGCTTCCTTCCGGGGTTTCAACACGGTTCGCCATGAGGAGTTTGACCTCAATGCGGGTCAGGCCGTCACCCTTGATCTGACCCTTCAAGTCCAGGATGCCCAGCAGTCGATCACGGTGGTCGGCGAAGCGGCACCGCTGGATGTCTCCAGTCCTCACCTGAGCTATATCATCAATGAGATCTCCTTCGCTTCTCTCCCCATCAACGGCCGTTCCCTCGACAGCCTGGCGCTGCTGGCTCCGGGCATGATTCCGGCCCGAGCCAAGGACACCCGTTCACTGAACGGCCTGACCCAGGAGATCAGCGGCAACGGCGCGCGGGGCACCGAATACCGGCTGGATGGAACCGACATTCAGCACCCCATCTTGAAATCCACCCCGGGAGGGGTCTCAGGCCTGTTGCTGGGAATGGACTCGGTTCAGGAGTTCGAGGTTCTCAACGATGCCTACCCGGCCTATATGGGAGGAAGCGGCGGCGCCACCGTGAACGTGATCACGCGCCGGGGAACCCGCGATTTTCACGGATCGGCCTTCTGGTTTTATCGGGACAGTGCCCTGGATGCCCGAAATTTCTTCGATCGAGACCCGGACAACCCCACCCTGCGCAGCGACCCTCCCGAATTCAGCCGCCATCAATTTGGAGGGTCCCTTGGAGGTCCGCTGCCTGGAGAGGGAAATACCTTCTTTTTCACCTATGAAGGGCTTCGGGAGCGCCTGGGACTGACGCTCTTCAACACGGTGCCGAATGTCGCCGCCCGGAGCGGGAATCTGCCCACCGGAGCGGTTACCGTATCGGATGACGTGGTGCCGATTCTCAATCTCTACCCCCTTCCCAACGGCCGTGATTTCGGGGATGGCAGTGCCGAGTACATCTTCCAGCAGGAGCAACCCACCGACGATCAGCACTTCAATGTCCGGACCGACTTTCGCCTGGGTCCCAGCGATTCGCTGTTCGTGCGCTATACGTTGCATGACAGCGAGCAGCTGGCCCCCTTTGAGGTCAGCATCGCGGGGTTTGACAGCGATCTGGCCTCACGCAACCAGTATCTGACGATTGAGGAAACCCATCTTTTTTCCTCACGGCTTCTGCACACCGCCCAGTTTTCCTACAATCGGGGCGCCTATACGGGAGTCAGCGTGGCCAGCACTTCGGAACTGGAGGCGGCACCCAAACTGATTTCGGGTCGTCCCAACATGGGACGGATCAACATCCGGGGTCTGACCGCTTTTGGCACCGATACTGCCGATGTGGACTTTCCCTTTGGCCAGTTTCAGTTCAGCGACACCTTTCAGTTGTCCTCCGGAAGTCACGATCTTCGCTGGGGATTTGACTGGAGGCACTATCGCAGCAATGGGTCCTACAATTTCTTTTTTGACGGCCTGCTGGTTTATGAAAACCTGGGGACCTTTCTGGTGAACAATCCGCAGCGCTTCATCGGCGCCCAGGAGGGTTCTGATGCCCATCGGCAGTATCGGCAGAATCTGTTTGCCCTTTTTGTCCACGATCAGTACCGCCTGAGCCCGGAGCTGACTCTCAGTGTTGGATTGCGCTATGAGACGTTTACCGTGCCAACGGAGGCCCGGGGCCGGATCTCCAATCTTCGGAGGCTCACCGATCCCGCTCCTACGGTAGGGGACCCTCTCTTTGAGAATCCCTCCGGTCTGAACTTCGCTCCGCGGGTGGGTCTGGCCTGGAACCTGGGCGGCAAGGACCGAACCGTCCTGCGCAGCGGATTCGGTGTTTTCTACGAGTCGATACAGGAGAACATCTTCGGCTATCGGGTGAGAATCCAGACCCCCTTTACCGAGGTGCGCACCATCATCCGGCCTTCCTACCCCAATCCGCTGGGAGGAGGAGGAAGAACTGGTAGGCCTCGACAGGACAGCCTCGACTTCGAGCTGTCGACCCCCTATCTCATGAGGTATCACCTGCTGCTGCAGCAGGCGCTTGCCTACGATCTGGTCCTGAGGGTGGGTTTCTTCGGTTCACGGGGAGTCCATCTGACCAGGGTCGGCGATATCAACATCCCCGATCCGATCTCGGTTGAGCCCGATGGGCGACTTTACTTCGGGGACCGTCCGGGTTCCCGTCCCAATTCAGCTCTGGACGCGGTGCGCCTGACCTCAACGGATGCCAATTCTGTCTACAACTCGCTGCAGATCGGGCTAACCCGTCGCTGGGAGTCGGGCTTCCAGTTTCAGTTCAACTACACCTACGGACGCTCAATCGATGACGCCTCGGCCTATCGCAGGGAGTTCACCAACAGTCTGGCCGAATCGCCTTACTACTTCGATCGCACGGCTGATCGCGCCCTATCCAATTTTCACATCGCCCACAACGCCGTTCTCCAGACCACCTGGGATCTGCCCTTCAGTTTCCCCCGCAGAAGGGTGGCGGGAGTCCTGCTCAATGACTGGCAGATCTCCGGAATTCTGACTGTCTCGGGCGGCTATCCTTTTTCTGCCAACGTCTCCTTTGACATCGCCAACACCCGGGTGCGGGAGGGGGACCGCCCCGACCTGGTTCCCGGAGCCAGCAGCAATCCCGTGCTGGGGGGACCCGATCGCTACTTTGATGTATCGGCTTTCGAACTGCAGCCGGAAGGCCATCTGGGCACGCTGGGCCGCCATACCCTGATAGGACCCGGCTTTGCCACCCTGGATGTCGCCGCCTCACGCTCGGTTGATCTGGGAGAGGGCCAGCGGCTCGATTTTCGGTTCGAGGTATTCAATCTGCTCAATCACGCCAATTTTTCGCACCCCCAGAATCGTGGTGCGGGAGGGGGCGTGATCGTCTTTAATAACCTCAATGGAATTCCGGTGGGAAATGCGGCCACTATCTTCGCCACCACCAGTTCCTCCCGCCAGTTGCAGCTGGGGCTGCGATATTCGTTTTAGGCCGGCACCACAGAGGCACAGAGAAGGCAAAGCTCTTGGCGCTCCTTCGGAGCGAGGCCGGAAAGGTGTGTGTAGGGGCGCATTGAGTACGATCACAAGAAAATCTTAATCAATGGCTTGTAAAGGGCGCACTCGGTGCGCCCTTCTTGGCATCCTAATCTCAGCTGTGGGCGCACTCGGTGCGCCCCTGCTCCCATTTGGCTAGGGTGTGAGAATTGGAACGGTTTCCGGAATGTGGGAGGCGCCTCAGGCGCCGAATCGCTACGATCAAACACCCGGCCCAGGAGAAGGCCTTCACAATAGAGGCTCCCTAGGTTTTGCGCTTGGAATTTTTCGGATTCGGGACTTGGGATTTCGGACTTTCTATCCAGTTGCTACAACCCGGATGCCAGTTCAACGACAGCACGAAGGCACGAAATCACAAAAGCACGCTTCAGGATGCTTCGCTGACCGAGACCATTCCGCGCCAGCGCTTGACCACGTCCAGGTGGATTTCGAACTGGTCCAGGACGCGGCCCACCACGTGGTTGACCATGTCGTCCAGGTTCTGGGGCAGGTTGTAAAAGGCGGGCATGGGGGGCATCACCATCGCTCCCATCCGGGACAGCTTGAGCATGTTCTCCAGATGGATTTCATTGAGGGGAGATTCGCGGGCCACTAGAACCAGCTTTCGACGTTCCTTCAGGATCACGTCCGCAGCACGATGGATCAGATTGTCGCCGGCTCCCTGGGCGATGGCGGAAAGGGTGCGCATGCTGCAGGGAATGACCACCATTCCGCTGGTCAAAAAAGAACCGCTGGAGATGGTGGCTCCCTGATCGTGCAGGGGATAGACCTCGGTGGCCATCTCCTGGATTTGCTCGATACTGTACTGGGTCTCGTAGTCGAGCGTCCTTTTGGCCCATTTGCTCATCACCAGATGGGTCTCGATGTCCGAACTCTGGAGCAGTTCCAGCAGGCGCACGCAGAAAATGCTGCCGGTGGCTCCGGTCATGGCGATAATCAGTTTCTGAGGACTCATCGGGCCGTAGTTATATCACTGGAAGGGTTTAAGTGCCAATACTTCAGGCCGGAACGGCCGTCCAGTTGACTCGACCTAAGACAAAAAAGGGGGCCAGGCAGGACTTTTTGTCCTGTCTGACCCCCTCGGGATCTCCTGGGTCCTGGCGGGATGCAACCGCCGGGACCCACCTGGCTATGGATCCAGAATCTGAACCGTTATCGTGGAGATGAAGCAAAGCTCTTTCTCCTTTTTGATGTCTATCGTGTGTACCTGGGGTTCTCCAAAAAACTGGGCCGTCACTGGTAGATCCCCCACGTTCCCATGTTTCAATTCGTCTTCGGCCAGCTTGGCGCTGTAGCACATGAGTGGTGCCGGCTGTGCGGTCTGTGACTACCTGGGTTACAAGGGCCGACTGGGTCTTTACGAGTATTGGGAGCTGAACCCTGAAATGATGCTGGCCATCAGTGGGGAGTCTCGGGATGTGCGTGAGAAAGCGATGGGCTCGGGATTGATGCCCTTGGTTGTGGATGGACTCCGGAAAGTGGAGCAGAGTTTGACGACTCTGGAAGAACTGCGTCGAGTGGTGCCTCTGGACCAGATTCGTGCCGTTGGCAAACACCAATCAGAGCAGAAGAACAAAGAGAAAGAAACGCTTTTGGCATAAGGTGTGATACTTTCACTCCAGAAGCGAAGGTTGTTCTGGGGGAGGAGACTTTAATATCATTGGTTTGAAGATTCTTGACCAGCCCGGAATGATCATCATCAGGAGGTAAGACTCATGGCTTTATTTGGATCCAAGGCAAGTCGATTGATCGGTTTGGATGTGGGGTCCTCCTCTATCAAGATGGTGGCACTGCAACAGACTCGAATTGGCTATCAGGTCGCAGCGGCCGGTATCGAGCAGCTGCCCGGTGGGACCATTGTAAAAGGGGTGATTGCCAAACCGGAAGGTGTCGTCAACTCGATCAACCGGATCTTCGAATCACAGGATCTCAAGGATACTCAGGTCGCCTGTTCCGTTTCCGGCCATGCCGTGATTGTCAAGAAGATCGTATTACCGGTGAGCGATCCTGGAGAAGTGGGGGACTCCATTCAGTGGGAAGCAGAGCAATATATTCCTTTTGACATTGCCGACGTCTATCTGGATTACCACCTGCTGGGTCCGACCGAAGATGGTACCGGGACCAATGTCATTTTAGTGGCCGCCAAGCGAGAGACCATCGATAGCCAAAGCGATGTGATTGCCATATCCGGAAAGCAGCCCATGATCATGGATATTGATGCGTTTGCACTGCACAACGCCTATGAGATGAACTATTCTCCCGAACCGGACACTGTCGTGGCACTCCTGAACATCGGGGCCTCCATCATGAACGTGAGTATTGCCGCCGGCGAAGAATTTATTTTCACCCGGGACATTGGCATGGGCGGGGCCTACTACACCGAGTATGTGCAGAGAGATCTTGGTGTTTCCTACGAGGAAGCCGAGCAGTACAAAAAGGGTGATGCCCCGGAGGAACTCAAGCTAACGGTAAGCTCGGTTTTGCATTCCGTTTCGGGAATCCTGGCTCTTGAGGTGCAAAAAACGTTTGACTATTTCAGGACCACTTCGGAGTTCGAGGAAATGCAGAGCATCTTTATCTGTGGAGGTGCCAGTCGTACCGAGGGATTACGGGAATACTTACAGGAGACCTTCCAGGTCCCTGTCGAATTTTTGAACCCGTTTCAGGCGATTCAAGGCAACGGGTCGAAACTCCCCGCCGGTGTGGGAGAAGACGGAAGTGAACTCACCATCGCGGTTGGCCTGGCCCTGAGACAGGTCGGGGACAAGCCGTCTGCGGCAGCTGCTGGCTCGCAAACCGGTTGGAAGGGCTTTCTGCACAAGCTCACCAAACGGTGAAGGCCGGAAACCGGAGTGAAACAGTTGCTTGCACACTGGAGTATGATTCGATATTTTTGAGGGTGTCATGAAGATTTTTGTATTGGTTTCCTTGTTGTTTCTCGGTTCCTCTTTCCCGGGGTATTCACAGAATTACTCCCGTGTTTCCGTTTCCTCCCAGGATGACTGGATGGAGCCCGGAGAGCAGCAACCGGTCCAACCGCTTTCCTTTGACGGCAGGGAGTTCACCAGCGCTTTTAATGCAGCGGCGGATCGCCCCCGCCTGGTGACGGTATTTTCTCCCACCTGACCCAATTGTATTCGAGGGGCCCTCGAAATAAGACAGATACTGAGAGAGAACCGCAACGCAAATCTCAAGGTCCTGATACTCTGGTCGCCAATCCTGCAGCGAGATACCCAGTCCACCGCCATGGAAGCAACAGCTTTTCTGGATGATCCACGGGTGGAGCACTTCTGGGATCTCTGGGGTTTTGGTCTCCAGACCTTCACCAGCCAGTTGCGCTATCCGAGGGGAGATACCGCCTGGGATATCTTTGTGCTGTACAAGCCCAAGCTGACCTGGGGAGCCAAACCGCCCGATCCGACTCTGTGGATGCAGAACCGGAACATGCCCCACGGCACCAACTACAGCCAGGAACTCCTGGAGCAAGAGCTCTCTAAAATGTTCTAGTAGCGCGGGTCCTCGACCCGCGCGGTTCACGTTCCAGGTTCCACGTTTCACGTTTTGCTCGCTATGAGCGGCCGGCCGGCATCGGCGCGCCGATGCGTCTCCCACACTCCTGGAGTTTTCTCCTGAACTGAGATGGAATTGTAGGGGAGTACTGAGTACGCCCACAAGAAGTTCTTTGTCGATGGCGTCTATAGGGAGCACTCGGTGCGCCCCGGCTCAATCCATCCAGTTTGAGACGTCTTGAGACGCGCACCCACGGCAGGATCGCGCCGAACCCCTCTTCGCCCCCCCCTCTCCCCAAAAACTTCAGGTTTAGGTGCTAAAATCCCCGGGAAGTCTCATCAACAACATCCAATCCGTCTGGAGGGGGTCACTTAGTTAAAGCGCTGGTTGGTCTAGCCGTTCTTTCTTTCGTCATCGGGGTCATTGCCGGCTTGATGGGCGGCGGTCTGATGGAATTTCCCGCCGAATCCTTTTCCCGCGCCTGTGACAATCTGGCACTGATTGCCATCGCCATGATGTTGATGGGAAAAAACGGCCAGGGGGCGTAATATCCCTCTAGACCTCCGGCCTCCGCTAGAACTGTGGCTTGGCCGTCCAACCGACTTGATCAGATCCTCGGGTGTCTCGATCGGCATCGTGAGAAGGGCTTCTACTCGGTCTATCATCCGTGCGCTTTTCCTGGAAAAGGTGAGGTCTGGCTCCTGTTGGGAGGAAACGGGGGAAAGAGGTATCATGAGTGTAGAAAAATCCAGACGGGGTAGTTTCGGAGAATTCTATGGGTGAAAAAACCGGGAAACTGGTGGCACAGGTTCTGGAAGGAGCATGGCGGAAGCGGCCACCGGAACTGCAATGCTCGACCGAGTCTCTGACTCAGGTCATTCCGGTGCTTCTGGAAACCGGGACAGGGAGCCTGGCTTGGTGGCGCCTTCGTGATTCGGAGATCGCGGACACAGAGCCGGCCCTCCAGCTGCACCGAGAGTATCTCCTGGATATTTTTCAAGCCGCAGTCAATGAAAGGCTCGTGATTCGGGTTCTCACACGTCTTCAGTCAGCCGGAGTGAATCCGCTTTTGGCCAAGGGTTGGGCAGCAGCAAGACTGTATCCGGAAAGAGGATTGCGCAGGTGTGAGGATATCGATCTCTGGGTGCGGCCTCGGGACTACGCAACTGCGGTTGAGGCTCTCAAGGGCCACGCCGGCCAGTCTTACCCGGTGGATATACACCAGAGAGTTCGTCTTCTCGACCCTGGCTGGGAGGAGCTTTACGATAACTCCAGAGTGGTAAACTTGGGGGAAGTGGAGGTGCGAACGTTGGGGCCGGAGGATCACCTCCGTCTTGTGTGCGCGTACATGCTTTACCATGGGGTCCGGCGGCCCCTTTGGCTGTGTGATATCGGAGTGATCATGGAATCCCTTTCCGAGGATTTCAACTGGGACTATTGTCTACGGGGGAATCCTAAAATTGCGGAATGGCTTGCCTGTTCCTGCGGGTTAGCTCACCAGCTTCTGGGAGCCTCTCTGGAGGCTACACCACTGCTGGCTCAAAGAGCCAGACGCCTGCCTCGGTGGGTGGTACCTTCGCTTCTAAGCCAGTGGGGGCTGGAGGATGATCAAGTGCACCGCTCCACCCTACGGAATACTCGAAAACCCTCTGATGTGATGAGCCGGTATTT
>JAPYTY010000013.1:0-8190 GCA_029942065.1 Acidobacteriota bacterium
GCTGGCCTTAGACCCGCGCGTTTCAGTTTTCAGGTCGGCATGATTTTGTAGCGGCCGCTCTGTGAGCGGCTTCCGGAATCGGCACCTGAGGTGCCCCTCCCACACTCCAGAGGTCAGCGGGTCAGCGGGTCAGCCGCCAGGGGCTCGTACTCCACCCTCAGATTTCTATGCTAACCTTCACTCATGTTGACGCCGGCAGATCTTCCCCCATCGATCCAGCTTCAACGCGATGCACCGCTGGCGGAATGGAGCACACTGGAAGTCGGCGGAACGGCCCAGTGGTTCACCCCGGTGGATGACCTCCAACAGTTCCAGCAGGCTCAGACCTGGGCGGAAAAAGAAGGACTCTCCATTTTCTATCTGGGTGAAGGAAGTAATGTGCTCTTTCCCGACGGCAACTTGCCGGGCCTGGTCTTACGAAACCTCATCAAGGGACGACAGAAAAGTGGAAACGAGGTCGAACTGGGTGGGGGTGAGAAACTGGAAAACGTCGTCTGCTGGCTCAATGACCTGGGTCTGGCCGGCATGGAACGTCTGTACGGGATCCCCGGAACCCTGGCCGGCGCCCTGGTGGGCAACGCGGGCGCCTATGGCCAGCAGGTGAGTAGTGTGGTCCTGGAGGTGAGCTTCTGGTCCGGAGATCGGGTCGAAGTGCTCTCCGCTTCAGATCTTGAGTTTGCTTACCGTCACAGCCTGTTCAAGGTTCATCGGGAATGGTTTATCCTGAGCTGTCGACTGGGTCTGACCAGAAGCGTAGAATCATTGCAGGATGTATCAGATGAAATCTTGTCCAGACGTCTTGAAAAATACCCGGAGGGGTTAAGGTGCCCCGGCAGCTTTTTCAAGAACATCACCCTGGATGAGGTTTCCCAGGAGACCCTGAAGAAAATCCCAGAAAACTTCATCATGTTCGAGAAAATACCGGCAGGGAAGCTTCTCGAAGCGGTGGGAGCCAACGGGGTACGCCGCGGAGATGCACAGTTCGCTTCGTATCACGGAAATCTCATCATCAACCTGGACCAGGCAAACAGCCAGGATATTCTCGGGTTGGCCCGGGAGTATGCCGAACGAGTCTGGGAACGCTTCTCCATCCGGCTCGAACCCGAGATCTGTATCCTCCCCGAAGATGCCTGGCCAAAGTGGAGCAACCAGTGAGTCAGAGTTTTACCATCACGGGTCGCCAGAAGCTGTCGGGGCCGTACCCGGTCCAGGGCAACAAGAACGCCGCACTCCCACTGCTCTGTGCAGCCTTGCTTTCGAAATCTGTCGTCCGTTTTGAAAATGTTCCCCGGATTGCGGACGTAGCCAGCCTTTTGCAACTGATAGAAGCTCTGAGTGTGAACGTGTCCTGGGAGAACGGGACGCTCTTGGTTGACTCCAGGAAGTTTCGGGGAGGAGAACCTCCTTTTGAGCTGGTGGAGAAGTTGCGAGGATCGGTTCTCTTGCTGGGTGCCCTGGCACCTCATCTGGACTCCATCTCCTGCCCCCTGCCCGGGGGCTGTCCGATTGGAAGGCGTTCTTTCGATATGCACTGGGATGTGTTCCGAGCGGCGGGTTTCTCGGTCATGGAGGGGTCCGGGACGGTCACATTGACGAGAGCCGAAGAGGTCGCGGATCCTCAGGTTTATTTAAAGGAAAGCTCGGTAACCGCAACCGAAAACGCTCTGATCCTCTTTTCTGCCTTGGGTCAGGGCCTCATAGAGAACCCGGCACGTGAGCCCCACGTCCTGACTCTGGTGACCTTCCTGCGTCAACTGGGCTGCCAGATTGAACTCCATCCGCATTACTTTCGAGTCCAGAACGGACCCTCCAACCAGGCCAAGGATTTCACCTTTCGGGTACCGGCGGACTACATCGACGCCGGAACGATCGCCATAGCGGCCGCCGTAACGGGAGGCGAGGTGGATCTACTGGGAGTCACCCGGGAAGATTTCCTGCCGATTCAAAATGTCTTTGAGCGCTTCCGTGTACAATTTGACGAGAAAAGCCCGAATGTCATCCAGGTCAAGGGAGGAGAACTGGAGAATCCTCCTCAGGTTACAGCCGGTCTGTGGCCTTCCTTTCCCACCGACCTGGTGAGCCTGGCCATCGTTCTGGCGACCCAGGGTCGGGGTCCTTGTTTGATCCATGACTGGATGTACGAGGCCCGGATGTTTTTTATCGACAAGCTGGTCCGGATGGGAGCCACCATCACCATGTGCGACCCCCATCGGGTCATGGTTGAGGGACCGACTTTACTGCGGGGCATTCAACTGGAATCTCCCGATATCAGGGCCGGCATGGCCTTGGTCGTGGCCGGATTGTGCGCGGACGGCGTCACCACTATTGAACATACCGAGGTGATTGAAAGGGGCTATGAAAATGTGGCCGAGCGGCTCACTTCAATCGGCGCCCTGATTGAAGGATAGGATCGCACGGCCCAGACGCCTTTAAAAATAACGGAGTCGGGGATCAGGATTTCCTCAGATTTCCCTTGGAATAACCACCACTCTTCTAACAGGTGCCCTTCCCCGGCTTTCGGAGTGAAGCCCATGGCCCTGAATCAATTTGTGCTGCAAGCGTCGAATATAAGAATTCTGGGGCGCCAACTCGGCAGGCTCCACCTTGCGCTGAACACGAATCACTGCATCCTCCGCCTCCTGAACGGCAAAGCTGTAATCCCTTCTATTCTCGTCTTCACGGTAAAGAGAGTCTCGGAAGTAGTTCCTTAAAAAATTTCTGATCTGGGTCAGGGTATTGCTCTTGATGGAAAAGAACTCCACCCCTTCATCCAGAGCTTCCTGGAGTCGCTTGGGTTGACGTTTCCTTTGAGCCTTGAGACTGAGAATAATATCGGCATGGATAGGCTGATCCCCAAGTCGAGCCGGCACCCCCAATTCCCGGATCGCCTTGTCCAATCGGATCCGACTCACACCCACCGGATAGATGCGCACCACCGACGTCCTTCCCGGAACCGGGATGGCCTCACTCGCTGAGACCTGGGCATCCGATGATGAGAGATCCTGATGCCGGGAGTCCTGAGGAGCTTCACGGATCTGGACCTTGCCATCGGAGCCACGAACTCGAACTTCCGGATGGAACGGAGCTTCAGCCAGAAAACGATCCACCACGGTGGCACAGTCACGGTAGATGGCCAGACGGTCCCGGTGTTGAATTTCAACGAGATTATCGAAGGTGGGGGGGGCTTTCCGCTCCAGAACCGTTTTTTGAGTTCCGCGCCGCCGAGCTTCATCATCCGACAAAGTCACGGCCTGAATCCCTCCCAGCAAATCAGAGAGAGTCGGATTGATGATGAGATTATCCAGGGTGATGCCGTGGGCAGTGGCAATTAACTGGACCCCCCGTTCCGCAATCGTACGGGCCGCCAGAGCTTCTTCCAGGGTTCCAATTTCATCGATCAGGATGACTTCCGGCATATGATTTTCAACCGCCTCGATCATGACTCGGTGCTGCAGTTCAGGCGATACCACCTGCATCCGACGGGCCAGCCCGATGCCAGGATGAGGAACATCCCCATCGCCGGCAATCTCATTCGAGGTGTCCACCACCACCACTCTCCTGCCCAGCTCATCGGCAAGAACACGAGCCGCTTCCCGAAGCAGAGTCGTCTTCCCGACGCCGGGCGGGCCCAGAAGCAGCAGACTCTCACCGGTTTCGATAACGTCTCGGATAATATCGACCGTGCCGGTAACGGCACGACCCACCCTACAGGTGAGTCCCACGATTTCCTGGATTCGATTCCGGATCGCGCTGATACGATGCAAGGTGCGCTCGATGCCGGCACGGTTGTCTCCGGTAAAGGGCCCCAGTCGACTGACCACATCATCGAGGTCCTGACGAGTAACTTCCAGCGCATCCAGATAGACCACACGATCAAAGAATCTAGCTTCAGGCTGTCTGCCGAAGTCCAGCACCACCTCCACCAAATCCTCCAGGTCGGGTTCCCGCTCCAGTGTCACAAGAAGATGAGAAGGCAGAACCTCCAGAAGCAGAGAGAGATCGCCGCCGATTTTACGGGTCTTCTTCACGCTGGGTGTTTGCTTCGCCTGCACCGCCATTTATTGACCCTATGATACAGGAGGAAGAAGGCAGAAGACAGGAGACAGAAGGCAGGAGAATTGCGCTTCGCGCGCAGAGAAACTCCTCGCTGACGCTCGGAGTGGAGAAACGCGTCGCTTATGCTCCGCGTGGAGAAACATCTCGCTGGCGCTCGGTTTGGAAAATCAGTGGTTTCGAATTTCGGATTTTCTACCAGGTTGTAGCGGCCTTCCGGAATCGGCACGGGGCTTCGTTCTTCCTTCCGTGGAACGTGGAACCTGAAACGTGGAACGTGGAACATGGAACGCCCTGGTCGAAGACCAGCGGCCCGACTGCGGACTTGTTCAGAAAACAACAAAACCAAAGCTCGGACCCTCAAAAGGGTCGACATTGAGCTTCCGAAATAGTAGAGTTTTTCCATGCAAAGAACCCTCCTTTTATCAGCGCTTTTCTGGATGAGTCCTCTGTTGGGACAGACTACCGAGCAAAAAGTCCTTCAGGGTGTCCAGGTAATGATGGACAGTCAACAGGAAGTCATCTTTTCGGAACTTTACAACGATGACCGGTTCAACTCCGAGGAAAAGGCCTTTCTGGGGCGTTTGTACGAAATCTTTTTTCAGATTCCCGCTTTTCTCAAAACGGAACTCGAAATCACCGGAAAAATTCCGACTCGTCAGGGTATCTCGATCGGCTTCGGCATCAGTCGGCAGTCGGTGAATCTGCTGCTGGCCGTGATGGAAACCGATCCGCGAATGCCGTCTTTGTATCAACGAAATACCGAAACCGGGAAAATTGCATCACTGGAACTCGAAAACATCGACGCTTTTGTGGGCCGCCGTGGCGGCGCCGCCGTCAAGGTGACTCAATGGGTCGGCGAGCCCGTACCCCCGTTCGAGCTGTCCAGTTTCGAGGATGAAATTTTCCGCAGGCAGGATCTGAAAGGGAAAAACCTTCTCATTTATTTCTGGCTTACAAGCTGCCCGCCCTGCATCCGAATTGCCCCGATTCTGGAACAACTGGATCGCAAGTACGCCGATTCCAACTTCCAAGTGATCGGATTCAATGCCGACCGGGTCCTTGAACTGGAGGTTACCGATCAACAAAGGCAGGGCTATCTTCAGGACGGAGACCTGCGCTTTGTCAACCTCCATGTCGATCAGCCCACCCGGCAAGCCTTCGGGAACATCAACGTCTTCCCCACTCTGTTTTTTGTGAATACCGACGGTACGATTTTCCAGCACATCATCAACTTTCAGGATCAGGAAGCTCTCGACAACGTTATTCGTGAGCTTATTCAAGCAAATTGATGCCCTTTGAACCTGGGGAGTGCAGGGCTTCTCCTTTTCTCGTTTTTCCCATTGAAACTGACCCTTGACCCATCTGGAAAAGGTGCTGCTCCCTGCATCGTCGAATCATGCAACTCTTTCGCGAAGTCGGTTTTTTGGCTGCCACTCTTCTGGTCATCGGCAACATCATCGGGATCGGGATCTTTACCACCTCCGGTTTGATCGCGACTGAAGTTGGAAATTCTCCTTGGTTGTTGGGAGTCTGGCTAATCGGGGGCATGCTGGCTCTCATTGGTGCCATCTGTTACTCAGTGCTGGCCGTCCGGACGCCCCAGGCCGGTGGCGAATACGCCTTCCTTTATCCCTCCTACGGCCCTCTCCCCGCCTTTCTTTCCGGCTGGGCCTCTCTGATCATCGGATTTTCGGCACCGATTGCGGCCTCAGCCCTGGGCCTGGTCATCTACCAGGGTCCTTTTCTCCCCGACTTTGTGTCCCGGAGTACTCTCCTTCAAAAGTGCCTCGCCGCGCTGACGATCATGTTCATCAGCTGGCTCCTGTTCTGGGGACTGAAGTTTGGTAATCGACTCCATGGCATCATCACCCTTTTCAATCTGGCCCTGACCTTCGGGTTTGCATCAGCGGTTCTATGGCTTGCGCCCACCTCCGAAAATCTGGAGCCCATCTTCACCGGAAATTCCGCCCCTGTAGACCCCTCCTCCCTGGGTCAGGCGATCGTGCTGGTGATGTTTTCCTACAGTGGTTGGAACGCTGCTGCTTATATGGCCGAAGAAATCCGCCGGCCCTCACGTTACATCCCCGGAGCCCTTCTTCTGGGCACGGGCACGGTGATCCTCGCCTACCTCCTGATGAACCTGGCTTACTTCGGTGCCGTGCCCCTTTCCCAGCTCCAGGGAGAGCTCGCGGTAGCTGAGATCACCGCACAGACCATCTTCCCAACCCAGGCCAGCATCTTCGTCACGACCTTGGTTCTCTTTTCGATTCTCAGTTCTATCACGGCGATGTCCATTGCCGGACCTCGAGTTTACTTTGCCATGTCGCGCAACCGGCTCCTTCCCTCCTGGCTGTCCGAGATTGATGAGAAAAGGAAGATTCCGATGAAGTCGATTCTATTTCAGGCAGCAGTGGCCATTTCGATGGTGGCCATTGGAACCTTCCGAGAGATTCTTCTTTTCGCCGGAGTCATCCTCATGCTTTTTTCGACACTGACGGTCTCGGTACTGCTTCGAATCCCGCGAGAAAAAATCAACTCCTTTCAGTTCTGGATTCTTTACCGGCTTTTGCCGGGCATCTTCGTCCTGATCAATACTACGATCCTGATCAATGTTGCTTTTGGAAGTCCCCGGGAAACCGCAGCTGGGTTTCTCACTCTGATGGCAGGCCTACCCCTTTATTTCTTTTACCGGCATCAGAAAACAACTTAACGCTTCAGGATCTCGCCGGTCATGGGCACGAACCGAACGTCCGTGACGTGAGTTCGGATAATCTCGCCCTCGACCCTGGTCAGGATGGTCAAGGCCTGAATGCCTCCGACCGGGCCGATCGGCATCACCAGCCTTCCGCCCTCCGCCAGCTGCTCAATCAGAGGCTGGGGAACCTGGTCCGCCGCAGCCGTTACCAGAATGATGTCGAAGGGAGCCTCCTCGGACCATCCCTGATACCCATCTCCAACCCGGACCTCGACGTTGTCGTATCCCAGTTCCTCCAGGGTCCATCGGGCACGTTTCCCCAGGGAGGAGATGATCTCAATCGTGAAAACCTCACGGATCAATTCGGCAAGAACTGCGGCCTGGTACCCGGAACCGGTTCCGATCTCCAGAGCTCTCTGATGGGGTTGAGGATCGACCGTCTGGGTCATCAGGGCCACAATATAGGGTTGAGAAATTGTTTGTTTCTCACCAATCGGCACGGGACTGTCGCCATAGGCATAATGACGAACTTCAGCAGGCATGAAAAGATGCCGGGGAACCTTCCACATGGCTTCCAGAACCCGGGAAGTCCTGATGTCCCGGGCTTCAAGCTGGCGCTCGACCATCTGCTCTCGCTGACTCAACCAGTCGTCTTCTGCGGTGAGAGGGTTGTCAATGGGCCGAGAGGCACAAGAAGAGAGCACCCAGGGGATGAGAAACAGCAAAGCGAACCGTCTCATTGCCCAGAGTCTATGACTTTGAAGGGAAAGTTTCCAGAGGCTCTCTCTTCCGGAATAAAGATCGTGTTTTTTTCGCTGCAGTAGAGAACTGATTCAGGCTACGGGTTACAATAGGGTATCCTGCTTGTTCGCTTTACCGTACTTCTGTTCAGCCTGACGGTGTTGGTCGGGCAAACCGTCCAGGAGTATACCCAACAAACTTCCCAGCTGGTTCTTCAACACGAATGGGAAGAAGCCGTCCGATTGCTCGAGGCAGGTCTTGCTCGTTACCCCGACCAGCCCGAGCTGTTGCTCCAATTAGGCACTTTACGGGTGCGCTCCGGGCAGGTGGCCAGGGGTGAACAATTGTTGCTAAAGGCATTGGAGATTCAGCCCGGAAATTCCGAGATGCTGCGCAGTGCCGCCGATGCCCAATTACGACAGGGTCATCTATCGGCTGCCATTGATTTGCTGAGGGAATCACTTAGCCACAGCGGCGAGAACGTGGAATCGCATCACAGCCTGGCCCGCTCGCTGCTAGCCCGGGGAGAGATCGAACCGGCTCTGGAGCATGCCCGCCAGACGATCGAGCTGAATCCCCTCGATCCCAGGTTTCATCGCCTCTATGCCTTCCTTCTCGAGATTCAGGGTGACCAGGCCAAGTCGGACGAGCAGTTGAGACTCGCCTATCGTCTGGCGCCCAACGACCCCGGGCTGCTG
>JAPYTY010000013.1:8200-9071 GCA_029942065.1 Acidobacteriota bacterium
AGCTCAGCGAGCGTCGCCGGCGAGCCGGGACTCCCGTGCACGCCTTGGAATACCTGGAGATGGCCATTGAAATCGATCCGGAGAATCCCCTGTACCACGACCGGTTGGCGGATCTGTACGGTGAACTGGGCCAGGAAGAGGAAGCTGAGGCCCAGGCCCAGCTCTCCAGGGCCTTGCACGCGGCATTCGAAAGCTATCTCCAGGCGATGAGGCTATCAGTGAGAGGAAGAAAGGGAGAAGCCCTCACCATCCTGGAACCGATTGTTGAAGGACGTCCGGAATTCGTCACCGGCATGATGCTCCTGGCAGATCTCTACCAGAAACTGGGACGGCAGAGCCAGGCCCTGGCAACCTACTTGAAGATTCTGGAACGAGATCCGCTCCAGTCTACCGCCAGAGAGGAGGGAGCCTGGATTCAAGTCCAGCAGGGATTCCTGGATTCCGCTCTCGATCTCCTGGACGTCTCCGATCCTCCTACACCGAACCGCATCCTGCTCCTTGCCCATCAACAGATGACCCAGGAAAATTGGAGTGAAGCTCTTCGTTTTCTTCGCGAGGTGGAAACCGAAAATCCTCTCCATCCAGGATTACTGCAGCTCATCGGTTATTGCCTCAATGCCCAGGGGCAAACCGATGAGGCTCTGACTCATTTGGACAAGGCTCTATCTCTGCGACCGGAAGATCCGGACATCCGGCTTCAGATCCGAGAGATCAGATATGACGTAGCTCTCAATTTTTTGAATCAGGGTCGCTACAGGACGGCTCTGACCAACCTTGAAGAACTGTGGAAAGAAGACGTCCAACCAGAATATCTCTTGCGCATGGCCTATTCCCGCCAGCAACTGGGCGATCTGAACGGAGCGGTCAGAGA
>JAPYTY010000013.1:9081-17004 GCA_029942065.1 Acidobacteriota bacterium
CGGTGATCCAACAGCGGATTGGGCAAGAATCAACTTCGCAACTAGCCTTTATCTATTCGGCAACTACCGTGAGGCCGCCGCCCAGTGGGAGTTGCTTCTGGCGGATTCTGAAACGGCGGAAAACTACTATCAACTGGGGCTCTGCTACTTTCATCTGGACCGTTTTCCGGAAGCAGAGCGGGCACTGGCCAGGGCTGTGGAGATGGGGAACCAACGGCCTGAGGTGCTTTACAGTCTGGGGGCCAGCCGACTGCGGCTCAATCGAGGGGATCAAGCCTGGGATCTGATCCGGCGCGCGGCCGCCGCCCGGTACCCTCTCGCTCAACAACTCCTGAGGAGCCGATCAAAGCACCGCTAGCTCACGAAGACGTGGATAGAGAAAAAAGGGAAGGTGCTTCGCATCCGAAGAAACGCGCTGTCGCACATGGAGAAAGGGACTCTACTGTTGATTGATCCGATCGATCAACTCTCTCAAGCGGCCCAGGTTTCGGCGGTTGAACAACAGGCTGAGGCGGGGAAGATCCGCGATATCGGGTTCACTTTCCTCTTCGGGAAAAGCCTCGCGCTGTTCGATCGAACCGCTCACCAGGATGTCCTGAAACTCCGAGTTCAAACTCTCCATCACCTCTCCTGTTAAGAAATTCTTCAGACGTATTGCCAGTCTTTCCCCCTTCTCCACATATCGAGAGGAATGGTAAACCCGATAGAAACGGTGAATCTCATCACAGGCTTCGTCGACATCATCTGTGATGATGAAAAGAGAACGATCCTCCTGGGAGACATAGCCCTTCTCGAGAAGCTGCGACTCAACAAAGCGGAACCACTCTTTCCAGTAGCTTCCACCCGGCGCGTCGAGTAGTACAATCGGTTCTGGAGCATCCCTGCCCGTTTGGGTCAAGGTCAGCGACTCGAAAGTCTCGTCCTGAGTTCCAAAACCACCGGGCAAATAAACCAGGGCACGGGATTCTTTCACGAAGAAAAGCTTCCGTGTGAAAAAATATCGAAACTCAATGAGCTTCGGGTCACCGTCGATGGTTTCATTGGCAGACTGTTCAAAAGGCAGGGAGATATTCAAACCAAAGCTCTGCTCTCTTCCCGCACCCAGGTTTCCGGCCGCCATGATGCCGCCACCGGCACCGGTGATCACCATGTAGCCGGCCTCGGCCATTTTCCTCCCGAATTCCACCGCTGTTTGGAAGTCGGAATCAGAGGGTTGGGAACGGGCCGAACCAAACACACTCACCTTGGGGATATCTCTATAACGGGAGAAAACCCGGCAGGCGTACCGAAGTTCCTTGAGGGAGGTTCTCAGAACCTTGAGATCACCGCGGCTGCAGTTCTCCTGGGCCAGCTTGACCCCGGTGACGAAAATTTCGCGAATGAGATCCAGATTGGCGTAGGGCTCGAGCTCTTCCAGGATCTGGTCGATCTGGCTGGACAACCCCTTATCCCGCACGTCATAAGGGCGGTGCTTTCGAGAGTTTTTCCTTTGCTCTGCCATGAATCAAACGCCTAGTATACTCTAACACTGAAAGATCATTTTCTGTGATTCTCGATAGACTCAAAAGTATTTCCGTAGACCAGGTTTTGGTACATAACCGACTGTAGGAGTTCATGGGGGTATCCCGGTGAGACCTTACTGAGGTCGTTCAGTTGGTCCAACTGGTTCGTCTCCAGCTTGAAGTCCAAACAACCCAGGTTCTCCAGGAACTGAGCCTCGGTTCTGGCACCTATGATGGGAATCATCACCGCTTTTCCCAGGCGCTGTCTCACCCAGTTCAAGGCCACCTGTGATGGAGTTCTCTGGAGGTGCTGGGCCATTTTTATCACTTCTGCAGCCACAGCCAGTTTTTCCTTCTCTATTTCGAAAATCCCCACAGGGCTGCCCGGGCCCAGCCTTCTGAGTTCTTCACTTTCCTGATTGTACTTGCCGGTCAGGATTCCGGCTGCCAGAGGAAAGTATGCCGTAACGGCCAGATCCATCGAGTCCGCCATGGGAAGGAACTCTCTCTCGATGCTTCTCTCCGTAAGATTGTAGGGCAACTGCAAACCGATGAAAGGCGTCCAACCCTTCAAATGGGCAAGGGTATTGGCCTGGGCGACGATCCAGGCCGGCGTATTTGAAATTCCCAGATACAACACCTTCCCTGCCCTGACCAGATCATCCAGAGAACGCATGACCTCATCGATGGGCGTCATGAAATCCCAGGCATGGACCCACAGGAGATCGAGGTAATCAGTGTTCAATCGATCCAGGCTGTCCTCAACGGACCGGATCAGGTTCTTTCGATGATTCCCGTGAGCGTTTGGATCGTCGGGATCCATGGTCAATGTGTATTTAGTTGCGACAACCAGTTTGTCCCGATCCGAACCAACAAACTCTCCAACCCATCGTTCACTGGTGCCCTGCATGTACTTGTTCGCTGTGTCGATGAAATTCCCACCAGCACTCACGAAGCAATCGAATATCTTCCGGCACTCCTCCTTGGTGTTCCCCATGGTTCCCCGTTCTTCACCAAAGGTCATCGTCCCCAGGCAAAGCTCGGATACTCTCAATCCGGACCTTCCTAATAGCTTGTATTTCATTCCTTAACCTCACTTGCAAATCGACTACATCCTTTCAATGGATTCGACCCGAAAGAGTATAGGCAAAGGTGGAGGGAAATCGAAGAATACTCCTATAATGAACTCGTGCCAGCCAACTTGACCCCTGTATATTATGAGGCTGAAGAGAGGTTCAAGAAAGCCTCGGTCTCCCCTGAAAAAATCGCAGCACTCCAGGACATGCTGCGCGCCATCCCCAAGCACAAGGGAACGGAGAAAATGCAGGCCGGCCTCAAACGTCGCCTTTCGCGGCTGCGAAAAGAGTCCCAGAAAAAGAAGTCCACAGCGTCCCAGAAGCCCTTTTACTATGTGGAGAGAGAAGGGGCGGGTCAAGTACTTCTATGCGGTCCTCCCAATGGAGGAAAATCTCAATTCCTGGACACCCTCACCCATGCGACACCCGAAGTGGCGGACTACCCCTATACCACGCGCCGCCCTCTGCCCGGCATGATGCCCTACCAGGACATCATGATCCAACTCGTGGACACCCCACCCCTGGCCCCCGATTTACTCGAGTCGTGGCAACTGGCCATGATCGAACAAACCGATGCGGCACTGCTGATCTTCGATGTGAATGACGCCAATCTCCTGGAGCAAACTGAATTCGTTTTGAAGATTTTTGAGGAGCGAGGGATCTCCCTTGGCGGCCCACGCCCCTCCTTCATTGTCCTGGGAAACAAGATTGACGCTCCCGATGGAGAGAGCAACTTTGCCGCCTGGCATGATTTATATCAGCCCAGTTTTCAGGCAGAGCCGGTCAGCGCACTATCAGACGATTGTCTGGCCCAACTCCGGCAACGTCTTTTCGATGTCCTTAAAATTGTCCGCGTCTATACCAAGGCTCCCGGGAAAAAGCCTGAGGAGAATCCCTCCCCTTATGTTCTGAAACGGGGGAGCACCATTGTGGATGTGGCCACCACGGTACACAAGGATGTTGCCCAGAGCTTCAAATTCGCCCGAGTCTGGGGCAAGACCAAAACCGAGGGGCAGATGGTGGAACGAAGCTATATCGTGGAGGATGGGGACCTGGTCGAACTCCATGGTTAGTGTTGTGCTTTTGTGTATTCGTGCTTTCGTGCGTCCAGTTCGGACCTCACGACAACGAAAGCCTTTTCAGCCGGCAGATTCGCCCAGCTGGTTGGCCGCTATCCTGTGGCCTTTCGATATCGGACCCGGGGAAGGCCTTTGAAATCAACATCCTGGGTCCATAGGACTGCATCGAATGCCCGTGCCGTTGCTAGCATAATGCTGTCTGCCATCGGAAGCTTCAGATCCAGGCTCAGCCGAGCTGCAGTGAGCGCAAGGCTTGGATCAAGGTCCACTATCCGCCCTTGCTGCATGACAGCGATCACCTGAAGGGCGCTATCTTCATCGCGTTGCTGAAGAATCCTCTTGAAGACCTCGTATAGGCTGATGGTGGGCACCACGAGCTCTTCCGTTTTCTCGATTGAACGAGCAAAGTACGAGGCGTTAGGGCCGTTGGCGAAATACTCAAGCCAGGCACTCGAATCGACGACATTCATCACCGATCGCTCTCGCGATCGACGCGCGTGTCAAGCCCCTTGAGAAAGCCCCGCATTTCTTTGATAGGGCGCACAGGGATCAGCTCAATCCTGTCCCCATAGGCGATCACTTGAATCTTCTGGCCCGGAGCCAGGCTCAGCCTTTCCCTGATTCCTTTAGGGATTACAACCTGGAACTTTGGGGATAGTGTGACGGTTTCCACGTTATCTCCATCGATGGATAAACTGTAGTACACCTAACATATCGATATTAAAATCGTATGTCAAGATTCCACTTATTTCAAGTCCTCTCCCTGCGTCCGGTGATTGAGGCGACCTCCACGAACAGGTAGCGAACCTGCGGGAAGGTGGTCTTGATGCGACCCTCAAGCCTCTTGACGGCCTCCGCCACCTCGACAGCATTCAGTTCCCGCTCAAAGCGAAGATCCAGGTTGACCAGGACGTCATCCGGACCGACGTGCATGGAGAGCAACCGGACCACGTCGACCACAGCCTTGTCCTGCTCGGCAAGCGAACGGATACCCTCAACCAATGGGGCTCGAGCCGACTCGCCTACCAGAAGACCACGCGTCTCACCGACCAGCACCAGTGCAACCGTCGCCAGAATCAGCCCGATGATCACGGAAGCCACACCATCGAGCACCGGCATCTCCAGCTGATGGGCCGCGCCGATTCCTATCGCCGCCACCAGGATGCCCGCCATGGCGGCGGAGTCTTCAAGAAGCACCGCATAAGCGGTAGGATCTTTCCCATGGCGAATCGCCTGCCAGGTGGTCTCTCGGCCCCTCACAAGTCGGAACTCTCGCCATGCCACCGCCCAGGCGGCGCCTTCGAACACAAACGCCAGCCCCAGCACCACGAAGGCGACAGCAGGATCTCCAGTGGGGGTGGGATTACGGATGTGCTGGATGCCTTCATACAGGCTGACGCCTCCGCCGCCCGCAAAAATGAGCATCGCGACCAGAAGTGTCCAGAAGTAGACCTCCTTGCCATACCCGAAAGGATGGGTCTCGTCAGCAGGTCGGCGACCCAGCCTCAGACCCAGCAGAAGAAGACCTCCGTTCCCCGTGTCCACCAGCGAGTGCACACTTTCGGAGAGCATGGCCGAACTGCCCGTGATCCCCGCGGCAATGAACTTGGTGACAGAGATGAGGGCGTTGCCGATGATGGCCGCGTAAATCGACTTCTTTCCCTTTGCCATTGTCAGTTCTTCCGGGACTGGTAAAATCGGCTCGCGGTTGCGTTTTCGGCACTCCGTTCGACCGGCCGGTCACAGGGCGGACTACTCGGCGTCACGATTGAAACAGCCACGGGAAAAATCGCCCAGTCCTCTTCATATGCGCCTTGTAATTTTCACCGAACCGCTCGATTAGCTTTTCTTCTTCGTTTCTGGTTCGCAACACCAGCAGGCCAAAGGCCAGGCCACCCGTTAAAGCCAGGACCCAATTGGCTGTCACAAGGGAGTTCGCCAGAACCGCTAACGCAGTCGCTACATAAAACGGGTGTCGCACCCAGCGATAAGGGCCTCTCGTAACTAGCGTATGCGCTGCCCTGGTGACGACCGTGTCCGTAATATTTTTGCCCAGGGTTCGGAACGTCACCGCCAGGAGGAGTCCTCCAGAGATCCCCACGAAAACACCCGCCCAACGCAGCCAGATCGGCAGTGCAACCGATGACCAGGCCATCCATGCCGGGTTGATCATATCGGTCACAAGTCCAACCATACCTGCGATGCCAATGGGCCGCAATGTGACCAAAATAAAGATACCCTCCTGGCGGCGGTCAAGTTTCTCCCCGGTTGCCTGGGATTGGATGCGATGGTACATCCCGAAGGGAACGATGACCGCAAAGCCCAGAATGAGGATGAATCGAAATGTCTGGTCGTATTCCATAGTAGAGATACCGGCAAACCGACCGCATGATCCGATCAATTGAATCCAGAATCTCCAATTGGAAAACCCTTCTTCAGTAATCAGGGAGTCCAACGACGTTTATTCTGATCAGTATACCACCTCGGTTGGGGCCCGTTTGACTGTCCTTCCCCCCCGGTCTAAGCTGATTCCCTCATGATCTATTACATCGCGGCCACGGTGGGCATCACGCTCCCGGCCCTTTATATGCGCTGGTATCACGTCCAGATCGATGCCAGAATCGACTCGATCATCTTCGGGATGGGTATCCTGGGTGCCGCCTTCCTGCTTTCCTGGGCGGCCGAGGTGGCTCAAATGGATGTCTCTCGGGGCCTGGCACTGGCCCTTCTAGCCCTGATCGCCATTCTTCCCGAGTACGCGGTTGATCTTTACTTCGCCTGGATGGCCGCCTATGAGCCGGAGTACGCCCACTACGCCACCGCCAATATGACGGGTGCCAACCGACTGCTGGTGGGAGGGGGATGGCCGTTTATCGTGCTCCTTTTTTGTCTGACCTTCGGCAAGAAATACATTCAACTGGACAAGGCTAACCGGGTCGAAATCACCTATCTCACCGTCGCTACGGTCTATTGTTTCATCATCCCCATCAAAGGGACTCTGACCCTGATCGATTGCCTGATACTGGTGGGGATCTTTGCCGCCTACGCCTGGCGCACCGCCGTGATGGAAGTCCACGAACCGGAACTGGTGGGGCCGGCCAAACTTATTTCCCGGTTAACCAAAACCAAAAGGAGGCTGGTCAATGTCCTGCTGTTTGGCTTTTCGGGAGCCACCATTTTTGCCTGTGCTGAGCCCTTCGCCGAGGCCTTGATCCACTCAGGCGAACTGCTAGGTATCGACGAGTATTTCCTGGTGCAATGGCTGGCCCCGATTGCCTCCGAAGCTCCGGAGTTCATTATCGCAGGCCTGTGGACACTGCGGGGCGACGCCCGAGCGGCCATTGGAGCCCTGATCTCCTCCAAGGTCAATCAGTGGACCCTTCTGGTGGGAACCATCCCCCTGGTTTACAGCATCAGCCTGGGAGCCCCCGGCCAGATGCCTCTGGATTCCCGACAAATTCAGGAAATCCTTCTCACCGGTGCTCAGTCCATTTTCGCCGTGGCGATTCTTATGAATTTAAAGATGCACCTGTGGGAAGCGGGATGTCTGTTTTTTCTCTTTGCCGCTCAGCTTATTTTTCCCGAGATCCGTCTTCCCATCTCCTACCTCTACTTCGCCCTGGCCTTTATTTTGCTGATACACCACCGCCGGCAATGGGGACCCATGATCCGGGAAGGGCTGCTGAACCGGAAGTCGTGAGGCTGAACCACAACGGCACAGAGAAGAAAATTCTTTTCTTTCTCTTTATTTCTCCAATCTCAACAACACAGTAGGAGCGTACAGACAGACATGCGCCCAAGATGAGTCCGTTGTAGCGGCCGCTCTATGAGCGGCCCTTCTGAGAGTGGGAGGCGCCTCGGCCGCTGGTCTTCGACCAGCGCGTTTCACATTTCCGGAGTGTGGGAGGCGCCTCGGTGCGCCGATTCCGGAAGGGCCGCACGGCCGTGCGCTCCTACTGTGTTGGCTGAGATTGGAGAGATAAGACAAAGAAAAGAATTCTCTTCTCTGTGTCTTTGTGCCTTGGTGGTGAAAATCTTTCCCGTGTCTCTGCGGTGCGATCCTAGCCAATGCTGGCCAGGATTTCATCCATGGTAGCGGCTGCCGTACCCACCTTGCCGACCGCCACGCCGGCTGCATGGTTGGCCAGAACCGCCGCTTCGCCCACCGATGCTCCCGCCGTCACGGCCAGGGTCAGGGAAGCGATCACCGTATCACCGGCTCCCGTCACATCAAAGACCTCACGAGCAACGGTGGGAATATGAGCA
>JAPYTY010000014.1 GCA_029942065.1 Acidobacteriota bacterium
AGTTCCAGCAGGTCCGCCGACAGCAGAATCATCTCCAGTAGCGAGTCCAGATTGGTTTTCTCCATGGCGGAGACTTCCACCATGACGGTGTCTCCTCCCCAATCTTCGGCAACCAGCTCATTGTCGGATAATTCCTGTTTAACGCGCTGAGGCTCCGCTCCGGGTTTATCGATTTTGTTGATGGCCACCACAATGGGCACCCCGGCGGCTTTGGCGTGATCGATAGCCTCCTTGGTCTGCGGCATCACCCCATCATCAGCCGCCACCACCAACACCACGATATCAGTCACCTGGGCTCCGCGAGCCCTCATTCGGGTAAAGGCCTCATGTCCCGGAGTGTCGATAAAGACGATTCTTCGATCCTTGATATCCACCTGGTAGGCGCCGATATGCTGGGTAATCCCCCCTGCTTCTCCGGAGGCCACCCGTGTCTCACGGATCGCATCCAGCAAAGAGGTCTTGCCATGATCCACATGCCCCATGACGGTGACCACAGGAGCTCTCCCTTTGAGCTCCTCCACGGCATCTTCAACCTGTTCTTCCACCACAGCCGCCTGTTCAAAGGAAACAAAGCTGGCAATCACACGATGGCCTTCACAGATTTCCTCAACAATTTTTGGGTCGAGCGTCTGGTTGATGGTGGCCATCATTCCCCGACCAAACAGTTCCTTGATGATTTGACTGCTTTTCAGCTTAAGCTTTCCAGCGAGTTCCTTCACCGTTACCTTTTCAGAAAAAGTCACCTCGCTAATCTCGGATTCCTTATCCTCGACAACCTCCTGAGGCGCCCCTGCAGCTTCAGCAGCCAGTTCGGTCACCCCCTCAACGCCTTCACCAGCATCTTCAACCTTCTCAGGCGTCTGAACCGGGTCATCGGCGCCTTTGGCGGTGATCCCCGGCTCCTCGACCTTCTTCGGTGGCTCCGGAGGCTTGACAGGAATCTTTTTCACCACCTCCCGGGTGGCGGCCAGCTTAGCCAACTCCGCCTGAGTAGGCCCGATCAGGGCCTTTTCCAGGGCTTCCGCGGAGATATGGGCCTCGACTTTTTCGATGATCGGCTCATCCTCGATGGTAATGGCCACCTTGAGGGGAGCTTCGTCTTCGGTGAGTTTAACGGTGCGATAACTGGACTGGCCCTTGCGGGGCTTCATTGAACGGGACAAGGGAGTGGGAGACGCCTCATCCTCAACCTGGACAGCGCCCTTACTGACTTTACCCAGTTGCTTGATACTTTTTCGAGCCTTGGCAGCGACGACCTTCTTCTTTTTCTTTTTCGCCTTGGGCTTTTCTGCTTCCTGCTGCGCCAGTTCCACCATCAGTTGAAGTCGTCGTCGAATGCGATCGGCGATATCGTGATCCACCGGCGTCTCGGCCGAGGGAACCCACACTCCGACCTTCTTGAGTTCGGAGATGACCACCGCATTCTTCATTTCAAACTCTGAAGCGAGTTCGCTGACTTTAACCTGTTGCATGGTTCCTTCCTATGGAACGACTTCCTTGCTTTCGCTCGGTTCCTCATCCGGCTCGGAAGCCGCTTCAGTCTCGGACTCTTTTTCAGCCTCGACCGACTGGGCTCCCCCCGATGCTTTCGCCGCTACAAGCAGTTTTTCTGCTGTTTTCGGACCGAGCCCGGGAATTGCCGACAGGGACTCCACCGACTGAGACACCAGCTTTTGCATGGAATCGATCTCCGCCGCCCGTAATTTAGCCAGGGTCTTGTCACCGATCCCTTCCAAGCTGGAGAGAGAATCGGCCGGCTTGGAACCTCCCGTGATCCTATCCATCTGCTCCAGAATCTCCTGCTTCTTCACAGCGGCACTCTTGATATTGATTTCCCAGCCCAGCAGCCTTGAAGCCAACCGGACGTTCTGGCCCTTCCTTCCAATGGCCAGCGATAACTGGTCTTCACCAACGATCACTTCCAGGATTTTCTCGATTGGGTCAACAATTAAAATATTTGAAATCCTGGCCGGATTCAGGGCGTTGATGGTGTATTCGCTGATGTCTTCCGAATACTTGATAATGTCAATCTTTTCGCCGCGCAGTTCCCGAATGACGGCATTTATCCGGCTTCCTTTCATTCCCACACAGGCCCCTACGGGATCCACCGCGTCATCGCGGCTAGCGACAGCCACTTTGGCACGCTCGCCTCCCTCTCGGACCGCATTTTGAATCACAACCGTGCTGTCGTAGACTTCGGGAATCTCCATCTCGAAGAGTCGGATCAGTAAACTGGGGTCACTTCTGGAGACAATAACCTGAGGTCCCTTTGAGAGTCGGTGAACCTTGATGATGACGGCCCGAACGCGGTCTCCCAGCTTGTACTGCTCACTTTGACTCTGTTCGGAGTATGGCAAAATAGCCTCGGTCCGGCCGATGTCCAGGATAATGTCCCTGCCTTCGGTGCGCCGCACAATGGCGTTCACCAACTGGCCGATTTGCTGGGAAAATTCTTCGAAAATGATTTCACGCTCGGCTTCACGCACCTTTTGAAAGATCACCTGTTTGGCCGTTTGAGCAGCGATTCGACCCAGATCGACAGTCGGCTTGGGGATTTCGACATAGTCATCCACCTCAAAGGTCTCATCCACTTCCAGGGCTTCCTCAAGTGACATTTCCGTCAAGGGATCAGTGGCCTCTTCCACAACCTTTTTCACGGCGAACACATCAATCATTCCCGTTTCAGGATCGAATCGGGCCTGCAGATTCTCTTCAGTCTTGAAATACTTTTTGGCAGCTGCAACCATCGCATCTTCAAGAGCCTCGTGCACAATTTCAGCACTGATGCCCTTTTCTCGACTGATCTGCTCTATGGTCTGGAGCAATGGATTCGACATAATGTTGCTAACCTCAGCTCACCCTATCTCATCAAAATCGATGGACCAGCTTGGCCCTCCTTATTTTCTCGAAGGGAATACGGCAAGTTTCGCCGTCCAGATCCAGGTCCAGAATCCCCTGCGAAAAGCCCTGGATCAACCCCTGGAACTTCTTCCGATCATCAATCTTTTCAATCGTGAACAACTGAATTTCCTTGCCCACAAAGCGCTGATAGTCTTCCTCTTTAAAAAGAGGCCGTTCGATGCCAGGGGAAGAAACCTCCAACATATAGCCGGAGTCGATCAAATCGTCTTCCTCCAAAATCTCCCCAATCTGCCGGCTGACCCGCTGGCAATCCTGATGGCTCACTCCACCTGGCTTATCGATATAGATCCTCAAAACCGGCGGCGAGGCCTTGGGTTGATATTCAACGTGTACCAGTTCCAGCTTTTCCTCCTCCACCACCTGTCTGAACAAGTCTTCCAGGTGCCTTGCCACATCCATCATATCTGGGCCCTAAAACCAAAAAAGCGGGCTGTGAGCCCACTTTCTGGAATAGCGGCTAGTCTGACAAAGTATATGCGATGACTAGGTTTAATACAACCGGAAGCGCCCAGAACGCCGAGGCCGTTTCGGCGTGTTTTTGCGCCTTTCGCCTTCATCCTGGGGTCCTGTAGTGCAGCCGCTACAACACCGAGCAAAACGTGAACCCAGGAACGTGGAACGTGGAATGCGCGGGTCGAAGGCCAGCGGCCGGTCAGGGAACAACCCGGACCTGACCGATCTTTTCCAGTTCCGGCTGGAGCTGATCTCGAGGTCCGGCCACCACCATCACGAAGTCCTCCAGGGACAAATACTCCTGGACGGCCCTCTGGAAGACCTCAGGAGTCACACGATTAAGGCGGTAGCCGTAGTAGTTAATGAAGTTAACGCCCAGGTTGAAGAGGTTGGTATCCAGGAGCTGGTAGAGTCGAGGAATGGGATCCTGCAACGAATAGACCAGCTCCAGGTATACCAATCTTTTAGCCTCCTCAAACCTGGGCATATCGATGCCGCCCTTTCCCAGTTCCCCGATCAGACTATCGAACTTGCCATAGTAGGCGAGAAGCTGCTCCGCCGGCGCTTGAATACTCAACTGTAGATAACCCGGCATGAGTCGGGCCTCGACCTCGGTGGAGGCATGGATCTGTTGTTTCTGTGCGATCTCGCCCGCCCAGGCGGGAAGGGAGAGAATCAGATACTGCTCGAAAACCTTCAGAGCGTAAAAATCAGCGGAATCCCGACTCACTCCCAGTTTACCCAGCCGGAACATTCCGTCAGATGCAGCTCCATCCATCAGGTAAATTCGTCGACCGTCCGGCGGAACGGCTTTTCTGAAGGTAAAAGGCAAGGGAGCTCTTCGGACCCAGTTTCCCCAATAGCGACTCAAGGCCTTGAAGGTCGAATCTCGCTCTCCGGAATAGTAAAGAGCCAGCTGAGCCTGGTTGGGGATGAAGAGTTTACGATAGTGGACCCGGATATCCCGCAGTTTCAGGTTTCTGATGGTCTTGGGGACACCCTTGACGGGATGTCCGTAGGGATTCATCTGAAAGATTTCAGCGGCGAATAGTTGCTGAGTGCGAGCCTGCATCTGTTCGGATTCTTCTTCAACCTTCTCTTCCAGCTCGAGACTGAGGCGCTGGAACGTCTCCTCGGTAAAAGCTGGATGGACAATCATTTCCGACAGCAGGTTCAAAACATCCACCAGATGTTCCCTGGACGCATCCCCAAACAAATGGATGACATCCCACTTCACCTGGAAGTCCAGCCGTGCATCCAGTTTTTTGATCTCCTCCTGAATCTCCAGCCCATTGCGATTCTGGGCTTCCTCGAACATCATCCAGGTGGTCAGGTAACTCAAACCCCACTTGTCCACCGGGTCAAAGGCGGCGCCATTTTTGATCATCAGCACAAAGGGAACCCGGTCGTCTTTGCCCGGGAAAAACAGAATCTCCATCCCATTCAGGAGAGGTTGGTTGTAGAATTCCGGAATCGGGATCAGATCATAGTTTTCAGCTCTGATTCCGTTTGTCGATATAATCGAAACGATGAGCAAGAAAAAGGTCAATTGTGCGGTTCGTCGTGACATCTCCAATCATTTTAGTGGAAGGGACAACAGCCATCAAACGTGGAACCTGTAAATTTCCGTATTGACTCGATCCAACGACATCAGCTGGAAAATGGTTTGACCGTCCTCATACGGGAGGATCACGCCGTTCCCATGGTCTCGTCCATGGTGTGGTATCGAGTGGGATCGCGCTTTGAAAAGCCGGGCATCACCGGTATCTCTCATTTCCTGGAACACATGATGTTCAAGGGAACCAGCCGCTACCAAAAAGGTGAGATCGACCACATAACTGCCTGCCAGGGGGGAAGCAACAACGCCTTCACCTCCCACGATTACACGGCTTATTACTTCACCTTCGCCTCGGACCGATGGCAATCCGCCCTGGAAATCGAAGCGGATCGGATGATGAACAACCGATTTGATCCCGAGGAGGTGGAGCTGGAGAGGCAGGTGATTATCGAGGAGTTGAAGACAGATCTGGACACTCCCTGGGGAGCTTTGCACCACAGGGTAGAAGAAAAGTCTTTCAGCCAGCATCCTTACCGGTTTCCCATCATCGGCAACTATCAGGATGTGGTCTCGATCAGCCAAGAACAGATCATCGACTACTATCGGCAGTTTTACAGCCCCAACAATGCCACCCTGGTACTGATTGGAGACCTGGACGTCGAAGGAACTCTGGTCCAGGTGGAGCAGCTCTTTGCTGACTTACCTTCCTCTATCCCTCCGAGGGAAAACCCCTTCCGGGAACCCCGGCGAGAGCGGCAGGTTCGCATCCAGATGACCATGCCGACCCAAACCCCCAGAATCCTTCTGGCGTTTCCAGCACCCTCGGTTCACCAGACTGAGCATTTCGCTTTGAGGGTCCTTGATGCCATCTTGTCGGAAGGAAAGCTTTCCCGGCTCTATCGCCGACTGGTGGACCAAGAGCGCGTGGCTTCCGTAGCGAGCACCGAGTATACGGAAAGCTTCGATCCCTATCTTTTCTTCATCGCGGCAGAACTCCACAAGGAGGCGGATCTGGAGAAAGCGGAATCGATGATCTTTGAGGAGTTGGCCCGGCTCACGCGAGATCCTGTTTCCAGGTCCGAACTCGCCAAGGCGAAAAATCAGTGTCTGGTCCATTTCTACTCCGACTTTGAAACGACGCTGGATCAAGCCATTCAGATCGGTTTACTGGAAACCCTGGACCGACCCCGCTACTGGGATGATTTTTCTCAGCGGCTCATGGCTGTCGAGGCCGAAGATCTTCAAAGGGTGGCGGCTCAGTCCTGTTCTCCCGAGCAGGCAATCGTGGGGACGCTGTGTGATGGGCCCCGTGAAATCTAACCGTTTCTGCCTGACCAACGGCCTCACTCTTCTGGTTTCTGAAAACCCCCGGCTGCCCCTGGTTTCGATCCATGCCTTTGTCCGGGCAGGCACCAATCAAAATCCTCTCCAGCGGCCTGGATTAGCGGCCCTGACCTCCCATCTGCTGGATGAAGGGACCCAAAAATACCAGGGAGATGAGATCTCAAAGCTGATTGAAAGCACGGGCGGAAGTCTCTCCACTTTCTGTGAGCGGGAGATCAGCGGCATCTCCGAACTGGTCACCTCGTCCCACCTGACTCTGGCCCTGGACCTTTTGCAGGAAATGCTCCGCCGGCCTGTCTTCCCGGAAGAACGTTTCCTGAAGGAGAAACAAAAAGTGCTGAGCCGTCTTCAGGCCTTGCGCGATGATCCTCAGTTCGTGGCCGCAAACCGGCTCAATGGCTGGATTTACCAGAACAGCACCCTGCAATTTTCTGTCATGGGAACCGAAGAGAGCGTGAACGACATGGAAGTCAGCGAGCTTCAGGGATTTCATCGGAGGACCTTTGCTCCCCAGAGCACCCTCCTGGTGGTGGTGGGCGACGTCGACGCTCGGAATGTCCTATCCTTGTGCGAGGAACGATTTTCAGACTGGCGCAATTCTGAATGCGCCCGGATCGATACGCCCCGGTTGGAGCGGCAATCAGAAGCCATCCTGGACGAATATTTCATGGAAAAGGAACAAATCACGATCTTCCTCGGACATCTGGGAATCCGACGAACCAATCCAGACTACTATGCACTTCAGGTGATGGATGTCATCCTGGGAAGCGGTCCCGGCTTTACCAGTCGCATCCCGCGAAAACTTCGAGATGAACAGGGACTCGCCTACAGCACCTATGCCGGAATCTCCCCTTCCAGCGGACTCGATCCCGGACGTTTCGTCGCCTGGATCACGACGTCCCCGGAAAATCGACAACAAGCCCTGGACGGCCTCCGGTTTGAAATCAAGGATCTGGTCCAAAAAGGCATCACCGACCAGGAACTGGCCACCGCCCAGGATTATCTCACCGGGAACCTTGTCTTCGAGTTTCAATCTAATGTTAATGTTGCACAGTTCTTACTGGCGACTGAACTCTACGACCTGGGTCAGGATTATGCCCAGCGATATCCTGAGTTCATCCGGGGAATCACCTGCGAGGAGGTCCACCGAGTTGCCCGCCAGTACCTGGATACGGTAAACTACACCACGGTTGTTGTTGGACCGACGCATGATAAAAAACCTGACAACCAGTCACAAATCCCCGCTTGATCGCATCCACGCTCCCATGCTGAGGGAGGTCCTGGTGTTTTTGGTGATGCTGATATCATTTGCCTGCGGCGGCAGGCCACCACCTCCTCTGCCTTCTCCGGTTCCGTCACAACCTCCCGAAACAACGACTCCGGTGGATATTCCGGAACCTCCCAAGGTGCCCCCCCCGGAACTCGAGGCCCGCATTGAACCCGAGTTGATACGGCAAGGGGAGTCCGCCCTGCTCACCTGGGAAGCCACCAACGCTGATCGCGTCGTGATCGATCACAACATTGGTTCGGTCGAGACAGCAGGAAGAATCAGGTTTTTCCCCGAAGGGACCACCAGCTATGAAGTTTCGGCCGAGGGTGCGGGTGGGACGGTGGTCGAAAAACTCACCGTTGAAGTGCTCATGGATGAAACGCTCTCAGAGGAGAACCTGACAGGCCGGGACCTGAGAGAGCAGTTCGAAGGCTTCGTGCAGCCTGTCTTTTTTGAATACGACAGCGCGGAACTCACACCCGAAGCCAGCTCCACTCTGAATGAAAGCATCAACTGGCTCACAAGACCCGAAAATCGCCAGATTCGCTTTCTTATCGAGGGGCACTGCGATCAACGCGGTACGGAAGAATACAATTTGGCGTTGGGGGACAGAAGAGCACAAACCGTGAGAGCCTACCTGTTGGCAGGAGGAGTCAGTAACCGTCGGATGAACACCCTTTCGCTGGGCGAGGAACGGCTCTTTGACCTGCGCCAGACAGAAACATCATGGGCACTCAACCGTAGAGCTCACTTTGTCCTGACCGAAGAAGACTAAACCGTCGAGATTCCGAAACAACCCGCCATCATGTTCGAATCGAAAGCAGCTGGAAGATCTTCCCACTTCTGGAGATTGATCATCGCCTCGGCGGCCATTCTGGCCGTGGTTCTATCGGCCGTCGTTTTTCTTCTACAACAGAGCGGACCTGGCGAAGCGCCCCTGACCGGAATCCTTCGCAAAGGCGATCCCGACTACCAGTGGTACAAGAAATACATCCGGCTTAAGGAGCCCCAGGTGAAGATGACCAGTAGCTTCTCAGGCAATCGGCTGGTACTGTTTTCCGCCATCATTGAAAACAGGGGGGAGAGAAAGGTGGACGTAGTTGAGGTGGGATTGAGCTTCTTCAATTACGACGATCTCGTCTCAACGACCGTCAAAACGGCCATTCGTCCGGGAGCGGCCAGCCGCACTCCCCCGATTGAAACCTTCGAAGAACGTGGATTCACGCTCTACCTGGAAGACCTTCCGGAGGAGTGGCTGGCCCTCCATGCGGAAATGGCGATTCATGGGATAAGGTTTGTGGATTTCTGATCCCTGACCAGGCCGCTCTGTGAGCGGCCTGGTCAGGGATCAGGAGAAGCGCGCTTGGCGCTCGGAGTGGAGAAACGCGTCGCTTTTGCTCCGCGTGGAGAAGGGTCCGGAATTGAATTTCGGATTTGGGACTTCGGATTTCGGATTTTCTGTCAGACGGCAGGGATCACAATTCTCGGTCAGAGGTTAGACCACGCACTGGATCAGTTCCTCACCCAACTCCGCTTCTGTTGGAACGCTCTGGAAAACCTCTTTCCACACTCCGGGGCCCTCCATGCAGGCGTAGACCTGAGTGGTGGGCGACTTTTCCCGAATCCATCGCAGCACCTGCCGGTACATCCCCATGCGCAGAGGCTTGAAATAGCGCATCTTTCCATCCGGAGAGGGCACCAGTTCCCCCAGGGGCAGGAAACTGCTGGGGAACCGGCGGCGAATCGTGTCCTTGAGGGACGAAGTCATCCTCAAGGATCCCACCGATATCCAGGCTATGGAAGAAGCCGGAATCCTACGAAAAATCTCTTCAATCAGGTCTCGATAGTCGGTTTCCCAGGCCGGATAGAAAATCAGTGGATCCAGGTGGAACCCAACCGGATATCCCTGTTCGGCACACTCTGTTGCCGCCTGGAGTCTTTGACTGATGGAGGACGTTTTGTGTTCCTCCTTCTCCTGGACATATCGGGGGTTCATCGACCAGGAGACCACCGTTTTTCCCCCGTGTTCGAGACCCAGGAGATTTCCCACACAATTGGATTTGGTTTTGAGTTCCAGAACAGCGTTGGTCTGCCGGGCAAAGAACTCCACCAAAACCGTGCTATAGCCTGTCAGCCAGTCCAGCGCCAGGCTATCAGCTAATTCTCCGGTTCCAATCCGGAAGAAGTCATGGGGTGAGCCGGCAAAAGCGGTCTTGAGTTCCGTTATCAAATCGACCTGATTGGCATAGATCGTCATGTAGGGAAAGTTCAGATACGACTGGAGATAGCAGTAACTGCATTCCATATGGCAGTTGCTGGCATAATTGATCACGAAGTAGTTGCAGCAGACTCCTTTGAGCCCCTCCTTGGCTCGGCTACCCGGACAGGGCTTGAAAAATTTGCCTTTATGGTGAGCTAGAATGAGCGATTGCTTGGACCGGGGAATGGTCGGGTTCCACCGCTGGGACTCCTCCAGCAGAAACTCGGTTGAGTCGATGCTCCGGGTGGGAACTCCCGGCAATCGATCCAGCACGTTTTTGGTGATCGGGGAACCCTCGATCGAGCGTTCTACAAAAATCTGCTCGGGTTGGTACGGTTTCATCTGAATCAAAATCCCCGGATTCCCAGTATTCTAACTCATCCCTTATTGATCAGGTCCAGCATTTCTTTCAATTCATCGGTCTGGGCCATGTCCTCCAGTTTCTGGGCCCATTCCAACATTTCACCGGGATCAGCAAATGAAAACCTCACGTCGATCCGATTCCCCTCAAAATAGGGAGGCCCCTGGAAATGGATTTGAGGGGGAATCTTCAGCGCCGCCTTGAGGTCTTCGTAGCGATGTTCATACTCGGTCAGCCTGGGAAATCGAAGTCTTCGAAGACCCTCAACCACCCTGCTGAAGCGCTCTGACGGAGACAAATTCAGGTCTCGCTCAACGTCGGCAGCCCCACACTCATGCCAGATCCTTTCCAGATTCTCCGCCCCCGGGATGGACCCCGCTTGCATGCTCAAGGCGCGCAACTCATCCAGCAGCGTAAAAAGCTGCTTCTGCTTGTTCTTGCCCAGTTGAAACCTGGAGATCATTCCGAGAAAGAAGTCCTGTTCCTGATCCTTCCATTTGGACAGTTTCAGGGCGATACCCGGCTCCAGAGGCTCGAGAAGACTTCGCTGCAGGGATTCAGACAACCGGGCCAGGCCCAGATATCGCTCAAGGTGAAATCGATCGGCCTGGATCTCCAGAAGCGGCAGGAAGTCCTCCATCAAAGCCTGATCGTTCAATTTGAAAACGTGCCGCAGTTTCAAGAGAACGTGTGCTTTTTCCAGGAGATGGAGTTCCCGGGTGGAAAGATTGTCCTCAATAGCCTCGACGAAGAGGGCCAACTCATCCTCCTGCTCACGGACGAAACAGGGAATGTTTTCGACTCCCAGGGTGCGGCAGGAAAGATACCTGCGAAATCCGATGACAATTCTGAAACTGTCGCTTCCGGTCTTTTGCACGTGAAGGGGAGAGAGGATGCCGGCTTTTCCGACGGACCGATTGAGGTGATCGATGGGCGACCAGGGCAAAGAAACGGCGAAAAGCCGATCTTCAGAATGGATCCGTTCAAACGGGATCATCTTGACGGCGTCACACGGTAGTTCGAACATGCAGTCGAGTTTACTGTATTAGCAACCTTCGGAACATAAAGTCATCTGATCTAATGGTTGAATTCATCATTGAGAATTGAGCAGGAATTCGGTATACAAGTTTATTGAACGCTCCGATAAACTATGGTAACGTCCTGTAATTCTTCATAATGGTTAGTTTGTGCTGTCACGGGTTTGGGAAACGAGACATTCGCGGCGCCTTGCAGGGAGGTTAGGTAAGGTAATGAGTTTACGACCAAGTTGGAAAACGATTTTGGCACTTTTTTTGGTTCTGGGTCAGACTTTGGTGCTGGTCCAGGCACAGTACACAATGGAAGAGTACGCAGCCTATGAAACGGCTGTAAACGCGGATCCGGCGGAGAGACACGACTCCATTATTGGGTTTCTCACCGCCAATCCCAAATCGACCCTGGTCGAATACGCCGTAGGCAGCTACCTCCAGCTGATGCAGGAATACCAGAACCAAGGGCAATCCCAACAAGTGGTTTCGGCAGGAGAAAAACTCCTGGGTGTGATGCCGGAAGACCTGACTGCTCAGCACATGACGGCCCTGGCAGCCTATCAACTCCAGGATTATGACAAGGTCACCGGCTATGGTGAGATCGTCTACGCTGCCAAACCCGATACGCAAATGGCTTTTTTCCTGGCCAACTCCTTTGCGCAGCTGGGCAACCAGGACAAGCAGATTGAGTATGGGGACAAGGCCTGCGCGGAACTGGCTCCCAAGGACTGCTTTCAGATCTTCAGCCAAGTTAGCAGGATCTATTTCGGGCGCAAGGAATGGGCCAATGCCGCCCAGTACGCCGAGAAGGCGGTCGAGGGATTGGACGCGGCTGAACAACCCGGCCAGATGTCTGACTCTGATTGGAAGACCTACCTTAATGCCGAAAAGGGCACCGCTTACACCGTCATTGGCCGCTCAGCCGCTGAACGTGAGAACTGGAATACCGCCATCACCAATTATCAGAAAGTGATCAGCATTACCAAGGACGTAGCCGCCAAAGCGGAAGCCTATTACTACACGGGAATGGGCCGCTGGGATCAAAGTCAGATGGACTCCGCCATGAATGCGTTTGCCAACGGCTCGGTGCTAAAAGATGCTCCCCACGCAGAGCATTGCCGCCAACACCTGGAGACTCTTTACAAGTCCACCCACAATGATTCGTTGGCCGGGATCGACGAGTTTGTTGCGCGGGTCGCGGGGCGCTAATTGACGCGGGTCTTCGACCCGCGTGTTTCAGGTTTTAGGTTTCACGAGTACTAAAACCAGTTCGCACCCTTTTGTAGCGGCCGCTCTATGAGCGGCTTCCGGAATCGGCGCACTGAGACGTTCATTCCTAGTGCATTCTGAATTCACCTCTCCGGAGCCCTGAAAGGGCGGCATAGAATAGCCTGGGGCGTGAGCCCCAGGTGTTTTGGGTAAAAAATAATAGAAAGAGCCCTGTAGGGGCGATGTAATCCCATTGACAGGTTCCCAACATCGCCCTTACAGGGCTCCTTTACTAACAACATCTTCACTCCTGGGGCTCACGCCCCAGGCTATTTCACATCACCCCTTCGGGGTTCTGGATCCCGTGCCACCAAGGCCTTCCATGAATTCCCATACTCCAGAACAACTAGAAAGAATCCAGAATGCTTTTCGGATTTGGGAGTTCGGATTTCGGATAATCCATCAATTTGAGATAGCCATTTGGGCGCACCATCGTGTGCCTCTACACGCCTCCTTCAGGCCCTTTTAGCCCTTCTTTTGCCTGTCGTTGGTTCATGGTAAGGTGATCCCTCCAGCGACATGTCAATCGAGACTTCTGAAAGGGATTACCTGTCCCATCTGAACCCAGAGCAGCAACTGGCCGTCACCCAGACCGAAGGGCCCATGTTGATTCTGGCTGGAGCGGGAAGCGGCAAGACCCGCACCATCACCTACAAGATTGCTCATCTCATTGACCGGGAACGGTGCCGGCCCGAGCAGATTCTGGCAGTCACCTTCACCAACAAGGCGGCCGAGGAGATGCGCAACCGCGTCCAACGCCTCCTCACCCATGCCCCTGGGGTGCCCATGCTGTGTACCTTTCATTCGTTCGGGGTCCGGGTTCTGCGCCAACATGCGGATCGGATCGGTTATCGACGGGATTTTACGATCTGCGACCGGGAAGACCAGATGCGGGTCCTCAAGACCGTCTATGAGGAACTCCACTTCACCGACAAGGAACTCCCGGTGAGGCAGACTCTGGCTTCCATCAGTCGCGCCAAGAGCCAGGACTGGGGACCTGAGGAATACAGCCGGCATTCCAAGGACTTCTCCAGTGAACCCATTGGCCTCGCCTACTCCGCTTACCAAAAATTTTTGAAGCAATCCAATGGCATGGACTTCGATGACCTCATTCTTCTGACCGTCCGATTGCTCAAGGAAAATCCCGAGGTGCGCAATGGGTATGGAGAGCACTACCGCTACCTCCTGATTGACGAATATCAGGACACCAATCGTCCCCAATATGAACTGATCAAGCATCTCACCCAGGTTCACCAGAACGTCACCGCAGTCGGGGATGAGGATCAATCGATCTACGGCTTTCGGGGGGCTGATATCGAGAACATCCTGAATTTTGAGGCCGACTTTCCTGGAGCCACCATCGTCAAGCTGGAGCAGAACTACCGGTCGACTCAAACTATCCTGGACGCCGCCACCAGTGTCGTTTCCAACAACCTCAACCGAAAAGGGAAGGTGCTCTGGACGGATGGAAAGGCGGGGAACCCCATCGAACTCTTTGCCGCATTGGAGGCCAGGAGCGAAGCCACCTACGTTTCCCAGAAAATCTATCAACATCTCAACGAGGGGACCAACGGCATAGCGGTTTTGTACCGCACCAACTTCCAATCGCGCCAATTCGAGGAAGCCCTTCGCCGTCTTGACGTGCCCTACAAGTTAATTGGAGGGGTGAGCTTCTATCATCGAAAAGAAGTCAAGGACGCCCTCGCCTACCTCCGAGTGGTGATCAACCCGGGAGATAGCGTTTCTTTGATGAGAATCATCAATCGCCCCACCCGGGGAATCGGGCAGATGACTCTTGATCAACTCCACCACCAAGCCCAGCAGAACCACACAACCCTCTGGGAGGCTCTGGTCAAAGGGCTGGAAGACAACCGCTTCTCCGGAAGGGCCCATCTTGCTCTGAATCGGTTCTTTGAACTCATCACCCAGTGTCGCCCTTTTTTGCAACTGCCTCTGCATTTAACGCTCGAGAAGATCCTGGAAACGAGCGGATACGTGGGCCATCTGGACAGTCTGGATTCCGAGGAGTCCCACAATCGGATTCTCAATCTCGAAGAGTTGATCAATCTGTGCCGAGAAAACGGCGAGCAGGGTTATACACTTCAGGAATTTTTGGATCATGCCGCTTTGCGCTCCGAGGCAGACGATTATGACGAGTCGGCTTCGGTAAGCTTGATGACCCTGCACAACGCCAAGGGCCTGGAATTCCCGGTTGTGTTTCTGGTGGGCTGGGAAGAGGGTCTCTTTCCACACAGTCGATCGGTGGCGGAGGACGATCTGGAGGAGGAGCGCCGCCTTTGCTACGTGGGACTCACCCGCGCACGGCAAACCATCTATCTGACCTATTCTCTACGGCGCCGTTTTTTCGGACGGGAAACCGAGGAGATGAATCGTCCCAGTCGATTCATCCAGGAGATTCCCGAACATCTTCTGAGCCTCCACACCTTTTCTCCACCTCCCGGGCCCCAGACCTGGAAAAGCCGCCCTGGCCCTGGTTCCGCCAGGAAGAACCGGGAGACCAAGCTTCCGATACGGACCTATGATTCGACAAAAAGCGTTCGGGGATTTTTAGATGAACTCTCCCACAAGAAAGTGGCCTCGAGCGGAGGTCTGGTTTCCGGCGCAAGAATCGTCCACGACAAATTTGGCTACGGCACTATCCTGCAGGTTCAGGATACGGGTGATGATTTGACGGTCACGGTACAATTTCCCAGATTGGGCATCAAAAAACTACTGCAGAGCTACGCCAAGTTAAAACTGGTTTGATTAATTCACTGGATCACATTCTCTCGGTAGCCGTGGATTACGCGTGGGGGACCCCACTTCTGATCCTTTTAGCAGGGGGCGGATTCCTTCTGACCCTCTATTCACGCCTGCTGCCCTTTTTGGGCGTGAGGCATGCCTTTGAGATTCTCCGGGGAAAATATGATCGAGAAGGAGATCCCGGCGACATCAGTCATTTCCAGGCACTCAGCACCCATCTTGCAGCCACTGTGGGCCTTGGCAACATCGGGGGAGTGGCCATCGCCATCACTCAAGGAGGTCCGGGGGCCGTGTTCTGGATGTGGGTTTCCGCTCTGGTAGGAATGGCGACCAAGTTCTTCACCTGTACTCTGGCCGTGATGTACCGGGGCGAGGACAGCCTGGGAAGGATCCAGGGCGGCCCCATGTATTACATCGAGATCGGGTTGGGGAAAAGATTCAAATTCATGGCCGTTTTTTTCAGCATCTGCGGAATGATCGGCTGCCTCGCCATGTTTCAGGCCAATCAGGTGGCAGAGATCCTGGCTGAAAGTTATGGAATCGAACCCTGGCAAACCGGGTTGGGAGCAGCATTTTTAGTGGGAATGGTGGTGCTGGGAGGGGTCACGAGAATCGCTCATGTGGCAAGCCGACTGGTGCCGACGATGTGCGGGCTGTACCTGCTGGTCTCGGTTGTGGTGGTCATCTCGCACTACTCACTGATTCCCCAGATTCTTGCCCAAATTTTTCACGACGCTTTTACGGGGACCGCGGCGGTGGGTGGAGCGGCTGGAATTTCCTTCATGGCAGTGGTTCAAACCGGTATCAAAAGAGCGGCCTTTTCCAATGAAGCCGGTACGGGGACCGCCCCCATGGCTCACGGAGCCGCCAAAACCACGGAACCGGTCCGCGAGGGACTGGTAGCCATGATCGGGCCCTTTATCGACACCATCGTGGTTTGCTCCCTCACTGCCTTTGTCATCCTTTCGACGGGAAACTGGCAGGTTCGGGGAATCCAGGGGGTTTCTCTTACTTCTCAGGCCTTTGAAGCCACCCTGGGGGATTGGGGGAAGCTGATTCTGGTGGTGGTGGTTCTGCTGTTCGGGCTCTCCACCATGTTCGGCTACTCCTACTACGGAAAGAAGTGCTTCAGTTATCTTTTTGGAGTGGAGCATGCCCGGATCTATGACGTGTTTTACCTGATCATGCTGTTTGTGGGCGCCGTCTGGAGCGCCAACATGGTGATCAATCTGGTCGATACCGCCTTCGCCCTGATGGCCCTCCCCAACATGATCGCCGCTCTGATGCTGGCCCCCCGGGTGATGACCGCCGCTCGAGACTATTTCGCACGTTATCGCTGACCGGAGCGCTGGTCTGCGACCAGCGCGTTCCACGTTCCAGGTTTCCGGAATGTGGGAGGTGCCTCAGCGCGCCGCTTCCGGAAGGCCGCTTATAGCGCGGCCTCGCTCCGAAGGAACGACAGAGCCTGGCTCAGGGCGGCACGCCCTGGGACAGTCTTCTTTGTGTCTTTGTGCCTTGGTGGTGCATCTCTTCCCGTGTCCTGGTGGTGAAGGCCACTACAATGACCTTGCCTCGGGCGCACGGCCGGGCGCCCCTACGGTGTTGGCTGAGATTGGAGAGATAAGACAAAGAC
>JAPYTY010000015.1 GCA_029942065.1 Acidobacteriota bacterium
CTCGTAGAGCGGCCGCTACACGATCGTGCCACCGGAGCACAGCCGTACTCTACTACACTTCTTCTTCTCCACACCGAGCGCCAGCGAAGCGTTTTCAGCGAGGTGTTTTTCGGCTCGCGCAGCGCGCTCTAATATCCCATGGCCATCCCGTCTTTTCGGGATTCACTGGCTCCTCGGTAAACATTGTTGACGGCATCGTACCCGATCGCCTGATAACCTCCAAACTCACCTTCCGCAGAACCCAGGCGATGCCCTTTGCCGGACAAACCCTCCCGAATCTCCCGGGGAACCCCCGATTCCAGCGCCAACTCCCCCCCATCGCTCATGATGCTTCCCGTCGGGGAGGACGAGCCTCGATGGTAGAATCGAGGTGCGTCTCCCGCTTCCTGAAGGTTCATTCCAAAATCAATGAGGTTGGTTAAGATCTGCACGTGTCCCTGGGGCTGCATGTCGCCTCCCATCAGGCCAAAGCTCAAAAAAGGCTCGCCCTCCCGGGTGACGAAAGCGGGAATGATGGTGTGAAAGGGCCGTTTGTGGGGGGCATAACTGTTGAAGTTTCCTTCCTCGAGATTGAAGAGGGCTCCCCGATTTTGCAGTCCGAATCCCAACCCGTCCGGGACCAGGCCCGACCCAAAGCCCGCAAAGTTGCTTTGAATCAGGGAAACCATGTTTTGATCCCGATCCGCAACGGTCAGGTAGATGGTGTCACCCGTCTGGAGTTTGGGGTCGCCGGCTGGAATCTCGAATGAGGCCTTCTCCGGGTCCAGCAGTTGGCGGCGCTCTTTAGCGTATTCCCTGGAGATCAACCCGGCAACCGGAATCGCGTTGAATTCCGGATCCGCGTAAAACCTGGCCCGGTCTTCAAAGGCGATTTTCTTGGCTTCAACCAGATGGTGAAGAGACTCGACGCTGTTGTGTCCCATTGAGCGAAGATCGAAGGCTTCCAGAAGGTTCAGCATCTGAAGTGCGGCGATCCCCTGGCCGTTGGGGGGCAGTTCCCAGACCTCATAGCCGCGATAGGTGACCGACACCGGTTCGACCCAGGTAGAGGTGTGATCGGCCAGATCGCGATGTCTCAGAAAGCATCCCACCCGTTGGCAGAACTGGTCGATGGTCTGAGCAATCGTCCCTCGGTAAAAGACATCTCTTCCCTCCCGGGAGATTTTCTCCAGTGTGGTGGCCAGATCGGTGTTCCGAACAATCGATCCTTCAGGTGGAGGCTTTCCTTCAGGGAAGAAGGTGGAGGCGAAATTGGGTTGATCCTTGAGGGCCTCATTTCCTTCTGACCCCCAGCTATGGGCGATTACCGCGGTGACCGGAAAGCCCTGGCGCGCGTAGTGTATGGCCGGTTCGAGTAAATCTCTCATCTCGAGATTTCCAAATCGCTCGTGCAGTTGGAACCATCCATCGACGGCACCCGGCACTGACACCGATAGAGGTCCCATCATGGGGATGTCCTTGAAGCCCTGCCGCTTGAATTCCTCCAGGGTCAAGCCAAAAGGGGATCGGCCACTGGCATTCAGGCCGTAGAGCTTTTTCTCTTTATCCACCCAGACCAGGGCGAACAGGTCGCCGCCAAGGCCGGAGCCTGTCGGTTCCATCAGCCCCAGCGCGGCATTGGCGGCAATCGCTGCGTCCACCGCAGTTCCTCCCTTTTGAAGGAGGTCAATGGCAATCCGGGTCGCCAGTGGATGACTGGTGGCGGCCATACCCTGGCGGGCAATAACCTCGGAACGAGTGGCGAAGGAGCGCCCGCTGATTCGATCCCCTGCCAGAAGTGGTACCGCCATGAATAAAGAACAGAGCACAAGGTAGGAGATCTCCATCGGTCTCTCCGAGCTTATTCGGAAGCTCTCAACTGATGCGCCGTCGCCTTCATCCGGGCGAAGCGACACAGGGACTCTCCTTGACGGTGTGCGACCTGAGCCCCTCCCACCGATTTTGCGGTCGGTCTCCTCACCGGCGCCTGCGATTCCGTCTTTTCGACTTGGTCTGTTTTCCCTGGGTCTGATTTTCCAGGATCTGATTTTCCTGGGGTTGCATTCCGTTGGCCAGTTGCTCCGCTTTTTCCACCATGTCCTCGATGGCCGAGAGTCCTTCCTTCCAGAAGTCGGGATCGTTCAGATCGATGTCCAGTTTTCCCATCAGGACATGGGGCCAGTCGGATCCACCGGATTCCAGCAGTTCCAGGTATTTTTCAGCAAAGGCCCCCCCCTGCTTTTGATAACGGGCATACAGGGCCAGGACCAGAAGTTCCCCAAAGGCGTAGGCATAAACGTATCCGGGGGTATGGACGAAATGAGGAATGTAGCTCCACCAGATCCGATAGTGATCCCCCAGCTGAACACTGTCCTGGAACATCTCCTGTTGAGTTTCCATCCAGAGATCGCTGAAGCGATCAGGCGAGAGCTCGCCCTGGTCCCGGCGAGCGGTGTGGATTCTATCCTCGAAGCGATTCAGAGAAATTTGTCGAAAGACGGTGGCTACGATGTCGTCAATCTTGCTGACGAGCAGGGAAAGCGAAGCATTGGAGTCCCCCTCTTTTACCAACCGATCAAAGACCAGCATCTCTCCAAAGGTGGAGGCTGTCTCTGCCAGGACCAGTGGGGTGCCGGATTGAAGGACGCCCTGTTTTCTTGAAAGATACTGATGGACTCCGTGCCCGAGTTCATGGGCCAGAGTCTGGACATCTCGAATATTCCCGGAGTAGTTGACCAGCACATAAGGGTGAGCGATGGGAACGGCTCCATGACTGAACGCCCCACTCTTTTTTCCCGGGCGGATGGATGCATCAATCCATCCGAGTTCAAAAAAGTCTGTCGCCACCGATTCCATGACTGAATGAAAGGAACCGAAGGCCTTGAGAACGGTGTTTTTGGCCTTTTCCCAGGGGAAAAAGGCCTCAACCTCCCCCAGGGGGGCATATCGATCGTAGTCATACAGTTTTTCGAGTCCCAGCAGTTTCTTTTTGAGTTTATAGTAGCGTGCCACCAGATCGTAGCGTCCGGAAACGGCCTCGATGAGGGACTGGACCGTTTCCGCCGAGACTTCATTGGCAAGATTGCGGCTGGAGAGCCAGTGGGGATAGTCCCGCAGATGGTCATCCGAATTCTTGTCCGCCAGAATGGTGTTGAAGATAAAGGTCAACTCGCGTTGACGTTGCTGCAGCCCATCGGTGAACGACTGAGCGGCCGACTCCCGCACTTCGCGTTCGGCACTGTAGAGCTTGGCCAGAACCTCCTGCTCGGTCAATTCCTGGTCGTCGAAGGAAAATCGAGCGGCCCCCAGGATCTCATCAAAGAGTCGATTCCACGCCTGACGCCCCGTCAGGGACTTTTCCGAGAGGACCTTTTCTTCCGGTTCGCCCAGGACATGGGGTTTACTCAGCCGTTCCACTTCAAGATAGTGCCGATAGGGGTCGAGTTTTGGACTGGCAAAGAGCTTCTTGACCGCTTCACTTTCTAACTGGATCCACTCCAGTTCAAAAAAGAGGATCTTCTGTTGGATACGGGCACCTGTTTCTCTGATTTTTTGGAGCAGAGCCCCGCGCTTGGGGCTCTCCATGTCGGTACACCAGTTGAGATAAGCGTAGGTGTGGGCTCGGCCCAGACCTTCGTGGACCGTTTCAAACTCCTTGAGAGCCTGGGCCAGACCTGGTGCATCCAGAGAAGATACTCGGTCCCGAAAGCGTTTTCCAAAGGCTTCAGCAGCGATGTCGATCTGCTGAAGATCCTCTTCCAACGCCTTGGTATCGACATAAAGATCTGCCAGGTTCCAACGAACCTCCTCGGCACCCGTTTTTTTCGCTCGATTGGGGGTCTTGTTCAGTTCACCGCTCCGCAATACGTTATTTTAATCATGTTGGTTGAAATTCTCGCATCAATATTATAGCATCTTCGGGCCCGGGTCCACAGGGGTAGTAGTCTTTTCGGACACTAACCTGGACGAAGCCCGTCGTGTAATAGAGCTGGATGGCCGGGTAATTGGAAGCCCTCACTTCCAGGAAAATGGCCTCTACCTGGATTCTCTCTGCCAGATCCACTAGCTGATGAAGCATCTGTCGCCCGATTCCGCGTTGACGCAGTTCCTGACGGACACAGAGATTGAGGATGTGAGCACTGCCGATTTCGATCGACATGATCCCGTAGGCCTGGATGATGCTGTGCTGTTCCAGAACCAAACAGTGATGCCCGTAGGCAAGGCATTCACGGAATGAGTTGAGGGGCCAAGGGTCGGGAAAGGTGCCCTTTTCAATAAGGGCCACCTCAAAGAGGTCGGATTCCTCCATGGGCCGAAGATGAGGAGTGCTTTGCTCAAGTATCGAGATCATGGCTCACGCCTATCCTCTATTTTGTCCTGATCCACCCAAAAACGCCATTGAAAATTTACCTGGGCATGCATGGTGCTACTGTACTACAGCACTACGGCACGGGAGGAGAGAAGCGACGACTTGGTGACGCTGTCTAAATTGATTAAAATCAGGGGCCTGAAACGGCTCTGGAGACCTTTCCACTGATTGAAACCACCTGGCAAGGACTGGAAGGAGCAGTACCCGGAAACGCTGGTGCTCAGTTTGAAAACGGGATTTCTGCGCCCCTACCATGAGGACCCCTACGGCATTTGTGCCGTGAGGGCATTGGGTGTGATCGTCGGGGGGAGTACCAAGGCCTATTCCTTTGAGCAGCTGAAGAAGGGCAAGACCTTTCCGGTTCGTGACCGTGTCGGAGAGCAGGGGGTTCTGGCCCACTTCAGGAAAGGGCCCGAAAAAGCCTGGGCCACCGACGTTGAAGGAAAGCCGGTCGAGTTCTTCTTGACCTATCTGCGCGCCTGGGAGAACTTCTACCCGGACTCGGAAATTTTTGAGGCTCCTTGAATGGACGGGAACCGACCGGTCCCCTTAGTTATCCGTCGCTCAGGTAAAACGACCCGGACCGCAGGCCGCCATGGCCTGACTCCCGCCTTTTCCGTTTGAGGTCCCGGAGATGGCAAAGGTCGAGAGAAGCTGTTCAACCTGCTCATCCTGGCAGTTGGGGCATTGGACGTCGTTGGAGTTTCCGAATACGATTCTTTCGAACCGGGTTTCGCACTTCCTGCAACGGTATTCAAAAATCGGCATCGTCTTATTATACACTCCAAGCAGCAAGGGAAAGTAGCTTGGACGTAAAGGTCAGCCAACGAGTGTCCATCCCGGAGGACGAACTTCGATTTACCGCCTCGCGAAGCAGCGGCCCGGGGGGACAGAACGTCAACAAGGTCGCCACTCGGATGACGTTGTTATTCGATCTGGAGAACTCCCCCAGCCTTTCCGGGTTTCAAAAAGAAAGGATCAAAGGCCGCCTGGCCACGCGCATCAATGCTCAGGGCGTTTTGCGAGTGGTCTGTCAGCGCCATCGGCGTCAGGCTGCCAACAAGCGGGAAGCGGTGGAGCGCTTTGGACGGCTCATGGCCGAAGCCCTGCGAACCAGACGGCCCCGCAAGAAGACCCAGGTATCCAGGGCAATCAAAAATCGTCGCCGTGAGGAAAACAAGCGACGCAGCCACCTCAAACGCTTGAGGTCCAGCGCCGTTGACCAGGATGAATGACGTCCGGGTGTCGCACGTGGTCCGACTTCACCACAAAGACACTGAGAGACATTTCACCACAGAGACACAGAGACACAGAGACACAGAGACACAGAGAAGACTGTCCCAGGGCGAGACGCCCTGAGCCAGACTCTTTCGCTCCTTCGGAGCGAGGTCGGAGGGATTTGGCGCGCAATTGTAGCGGCCGCTCTATGAGCGGTCTTCCGGAGTGTGGGAGGGCATGGAAGGTTTTGGTGGTATAGGATCCAGAACCCCGAAGGGGTGATGTGAAATAGCCTGGGGCGTGAGCCCCAGGATTAAAAGTTTGGTAAACGAGGGAGCCCTGTAAGGGCGATGTATGGAATCCATCAATGGGACAATCGCCCCTACAGGGCTCCGGAGAAGTGAACTCAGAATGTCCTGTGTAAACCATTGCCTGACAATTGACACGATTCCGGCCCACTGTACGAACGCACGACCATATGCCTCCCTGGGTTGCCTTCGTCCCGCCAAAGGTATAAATTGGGGATAAGCGTATGCGTTGTAAGACTGACTGGCTAAAGGCGTGCGGGGGCTTACTTATTCTGGCTGTGGCGTCTTCGTGCAGTTCTACCGCAGCAGGCCCTACCATTGACTGGCAAGCCTACGATCCGGTCGTCCTGGATCGGGCCAAACAGGAGGGAACCCCGGTTATTCTAGAGTTTTACGCCGATTGGTGCGTTCCTTGTAAAGAACTCCAGCGCTTCACCTTCTCGGATCAAAGAGTCATTGGGTTGACGGAAGCTTTTGTAAGGCTGCGGATTGATGTGAGCAACTACGATTCCCCCGAGTCGGTGGCTCTCCGCCAGCAGTTCGAAGTGACGGGGGTTCCTGAGATCATGTTTTTTGACACCCAGGGGATGGAAGTCCCTGATGTCCGTGTCCTGGGTTTTCTGAGTGCCACTGATTTCCTCCAACGCATTAAAAAGGCGCGATTCGCCCAGTCTTGGGTTAGTGACTAGCACCCGGATTTTTCCTTTAAAACCCTTTTATTGCAATACTTAGATCTTCTATCCGGGTGTCTTTCCCGTTCCGGGACCCAGTCTGCATTGAATAATGCATACCATTATGATATCTATAATAGATGCATGATAAATCCGTAAAAAGAAGGGTCTCGGAAGAGGATCGGAAGAAGAATCAAATCGTCATCCGGATCACCGACTGGGAATTGCGCACCCTGAACGAGATTTCAGAACTCGAGGGGATGGCCAACTCCTTTTTGGTGCGGGAGGGGCTGTGGTTGGTATTTCAAAAGTACGCGGAAAATTACCAGGGGCCGGAGGGTTCCTGAGACCCTCCAAAAAGTCATTGCAGTTTCATTGCAAGTAGGGTAGGCTGATGGATGTCGGTTTCTTCAACGTCTTGATGGCATTCCAGCCGGCGATCGTTGGAGGGCCTGACAGGCTGGCCCCGCCCCCCTTTAGAGATGCCCGCCATGACGTCTTAATAAGCGGGGCCGGCCTTCCTCCCCTTCTTTTTTTCTTATCTTCAGGCTCCCCCGGGTCAGGCATAAAACGGGCTGGTGGAGAGCCCCCCTATTTATCTTCTGAAACGGGAAGAGGGCTGACGGCCTTGTCGTCTCCCTCGGTCGGGTGAGCCCAGCAAGCGAAACAGCCCCGACGTACCGGTTCGTTCCAGCACTGCATCCACTTGAGCCTGTGTCAGAATGTTCAAAAATTGGATCTTCAAATCGGCCTGGGCTTCAAGCCTGGATACCGTAGAGGTCGCGACCTGATTGGCGATAATTTCCGCCTGGAGCTGTGCAGCTGCGGGGTTTGAGCTCAAAACGGCATCCTGGAAGGCCTGACGGGATTCGCCCAAGGCGGTTCTGGATCCGTCAGTTTTCCGGGACTCCCGGAACTCGGCTAACAAGGTACGAAGGTCCTCCTCCTGTTCCGGCGTGAGAGCAGGGGCATTCGCAGCTTCAAGGGCCCCCTGCAACCCTCTCAAGGGGTTGCGCTGAAACGGTCGTTCCTGTGCCCACAAGGTTCCCGTGAAGATCATCAAAACCATGGTGAGGACTGTGTGGCGATGGATCAAATTGTTTCTCTCCTTTGAGGTGAGTGTTGGTGGCATGGGGCCTTCACGAACATCTTACTCGATAAAGTTTGTGGGGTCTTCCCGGAGTTTGTAAATTTTTTTCAATACTCAGCGGCATGAGAAACCCTATGCATCAATCCGGCCCCAGTTGTGCTGTCGCAGAGCATTTATGTATAATGTGTGGAAATCTAGAAACCATCGTTGATCACAATGAAATCAAGGAAAAGAGTCGTTTCATTCACCTTTCTGGTTCTGTTCCTGTGGACTCTGACCGCGGATGAGCTTCTTTGTTTTTTTTGTGGTCCCAGCCCGGAGACCTCTTCAACTGCCAAGGTGGTCTCCCACCTCGAAGATGACTGCCCCTTGCAGGACGGGTTCGAACGAGAAGATCCCACTTCGGAGACGGAGTCTATTCACATCCATTTTTGCACCCTTCATGCCACCTTCGTGGATTTCACTCAGATCATTCTTGTCGAACCGTTTCAAATCTCCAGCTTATTTCAGAACCGCAACCGGTTTTTTCACAGCCCGGTTGCAACCTCCCTCTATCACCCTCCAAGAAACCTCCAAATCTAGTTTCTACTTTGCAGATCGGAGCCCGGGTGAACCCGGAGTTCCACCGACTGTCTTTTGAGGGCTCCAACGAGCCCGGGTGTCGGAACTATTCCCGGTTGAGGGTGGGATGATCAGGCGGCGATTGCACGTGTCCTCTCCTGCTCTTCGGAGCGGTCGAGGACAGCTGTGCTGCCTCTGCCCAACCACTCGATCAAACAAGGGTCCGGCGAATCTTGGAGGGATCAATGCACGGTAAAAATTTTGCTACCGGCGTGGTTATGGTGAGCCTGGTCTTCACCGAAGCACCGGCACAGACAGGGGTACGCGTTCCAGAGACCTTGACCTTGGAAGCCGCCCAAAGCCTTCTCATGGATAACAGCCCCGCGCTGCTGAGCCAAAGGCTCAATATCGACATTGAAGAAGGAGATGTCATCAATGCCCAAAAGCGTCCCAACCCCATTTTTTCAGGTGGAAGTGAAGGTCTTTTAAGTTCCGGAGATGGCTCTTTTTTCAACAATCAGGAGCTTTCTTTAACCTTCAGACAAGACATCGAAACGGCGGGCAAAAGGCAGAAGCGAATCCGATTCGAAGAGGCGGATGTGGAAATCGCTGGAATGGAGCTGAAAAATGCAGTTCGAGTACTCACCTTCGAGCTCAAGCAGTCCTATTTCCAGGTGGTTTTGGCTCAAGAAGACCTCACCCTTGCTCGAGGCATTCTCGACCAGTTTGCGGGTGTGATCCGTTTGAATCGCATCCGTTATGAGCAAGGGGAGATCGCCGGAGGAGACCTGCGTCGTGTGGAAGCCGAACAATATCGATTTTATGAAGACGTGGTCGCCGCTGAAGTGAGTCTTGAAAATGCCCAGGATCGATTACTGGCATTGCTGGGAAGCACGGATTTTGACCAGTACTTTGAGGCGGTTGACTCGTTTGATCCTCAATTCGTTCTGCCCTCCCTGCAGGAACTCAGAGGAAAGGCGCTGGGCCAACGAGCCGATCTCACCGCTCAACGGGCACGCATCGCTCGATCAGACCTCGGGATTGACCTGGAGAAGGCTCGAGGAGTCCCCAACATCAGCCCTTTCGTGGGATACCGCAGAGACTTTGGCGAAAACGGTGCCATTTTAGGGGTGGAGATTCCACTGTTCGTTTCCAACCGTAACCAGGGGGGGATTGCACGCGCCCAGGCACAACGAAGGCGCCACCAGCAACTGGCGCGCCTTCTGGAAGTAAAGGTGCTGGGAGAAGTGCAGCTGGCACTCAACGAGTTGGCGGGAAACCAACGTCGGATCGAGGCCCTGCGGGGAGAATATCTGGAGAAATCTCGCCAGTCCAGAGACATTGCCGAGTCGGCTTACCGGCTGGGAGGGGCCTCACTAATCGAGTTTCTGGGTGCCGAGCGGATCTATCGTGAAACCAGCCGACTCTACAATCGTGCCTTGTACGATTTTCAGATCAGCCGGGCACAGCTGGAAGGGGCCCTTGGAGGGGATCTTTAACCATGCAGGAACAAATGAACCACAAAAGGGATTTATTGCAACTGATAGTCCTCCTTTTTCTCTCGGTTGCCTTTGCCTGCGATTCTCAGGCGGTGGTTGAGACCGACGAGCACGACGAAGAGGATCACGAACTGCATCTCGATACCGTTGAACTGACTCCGGAATCGATGACCACCTCCGACATTCAGGTTGAAAAGAGCCGGCAGGTAGACCTCCAGATCTACCTGGAGACCACCGGTGCGGTTGCACCTGATGAAACTCGCCTGGCCCATATCCGCCCGCTTTCACGCGGCATTGTCCAGCAGGTCTATGTTCGCCGAGGGGATCGGGTCGAGCAAGGACAGCCGTTGGTTTACTACGACAATATCGAACTGGGAGAACTGATCGGTGAATATCTCAGTGATCTGGCCCTGTTGCAAAACGAACGGGCACAACTGGAGGTGACCGAGAAGTTCCTGGAGCGGGGTCGCGAACTTCTCGAGGCCCAGGCCATTGCCGAGAAGGAAGTGGAATTGCGAGAAGCCGAATACAAGAAGGCCCAGGCAGGGATTACCAGCCAGCAGGCCGAAATTTCAAAAATTCACGAAAAACTCCATCGCTACGGGCTGACTGATCAAGAAATCGAGGAACTGGGTATCGAAGGACCCTCGACAGATCATCGAACTGCCAGCCACAAAACCCTTAGAGCGCCCTTCTCGGGAGTCATCATCGGATACGACGTCGCGGAAGGTGAACTGGTGGGAGCCGACCGTGAACTGCTCACACTGGTGGATGTCAGCTCGGTCTGGGTCCTGGCAGATGTGTATGAGAAAGACCTGGGTCTCATCCAGACCGGCCAGCCGGTCGAGGTGTTGACCGTTGCCTACCCGGACCGGGTGTTCCGGGGAGAGCTGACTTATGTCAGCGACCTGTTGGAGCGGGAAACGCGTACGGCCCGAGTCCGCTGCATCGTGCCCAATCCTGATGGAGCCCTGAAGTTGGAGATGTTTGTCACCGTTAAAATCCCATCCACCCGTCGGGCTCTCGCCGTTGCAGTTCCCGAGTCCGCGGTTCAAAACGTCGAAGGACAGGCAGTGATCTTTATCGAGGAAGGAACCGGGCAATTTCACAAACAAGTCGTGACGACCGGTTTGAACGCTGGTGGATGGATTGCCATCGATGGACTTGCTGAGGGGACCCCGGTCGTCACCCGGGGAAGTTTTTACCTGAAGTCTGCCCTGCAACGGGAGACCATTGGATCAGACCACGCTCACTAGCCATGCATAAAATCATCGATTTTTCTCTGAACAACCGTTTCTTGATCATTATCTTTGTCTTGCTGGTCATGGGTGCTGGAATCAATGCATTGTTGAACCTACCCATCGATGCCGTTCCGGATGTCACTCCCAACCAGGTCCAGATTCTCACCAATGCGCCGGGACTGAGTCCTTTGGAAGTGGAACAGTTCATCACCTTTCCAGTGGAAACCGCCATGAGCGGATTGCCCGGCATTGAAACGATCCGCTCGGTTTCGCGCTTTGGGCTCTCCGCCGTTACCGTCTATTTCGAGGAAGGCATGGATGGGTACTTCTGCCGCCGGCTCATCCTGGAACGGCTTCCCCAGGCACGTGACGCGATCCTACCGGGTTTCGGCACACCCGAAATGGGACCTATCAGCACCGGATTGGGGGAAATCTATCAGTTTGAGGTCAAAGGAGAGGGCTATTCGCTGATGGAACTGCGCAGCATTCTGGACTGGGACATCGCCTTCAAGCTGCGCTCGGTGCCCGGCGTGGTCGAGGTCAATTCCTATGGCGGAGAGCTGAAGACCTACGAGGTCCAGATCGATCCCGACCAACTCCTGGGCTACGGCATCCCTATGTCACGGATCTTCGAGGCCCTGGAAACCAACAATGCCAACGCCGGTGGGGCCTATATCATCAAAAACCAGGAACAGTACCTCGTCCGCGGCGAAGGGCTGGTGGAAAATATCGAACAGATCGGAAACATAGTCCTTACCGCCGCAGAAGACGGCACACCCATTTTCGTCAACAACGTGGCCCAGGTCAATTTAGCTCCCATGGTCCGGCAAGGGGCCGTGACGCGGGATGGCGAGGGTGAAGCCGTGTCCGGAGTAGTGATGATGCTCATCGGAGAAAACTCCCGTGTTGTAGTGAATCGGGTCAAGGAGAAAATTGAGGAAATCAAACAAGCACTGCCCCCCGGGGTGACCATCGATACCTACTACGACCGAACCGACCTGGTGCGGAAAACCATTGACACGGTCATCAATAATCTCACTGAAGGGGGAGTCCTGGTGATCCTGGTTCTGCTGCTGCTCCTGGGCAGTGTTCGGGGCGGCCTGGTGGTTGCTTCCGCTATTCCTCTGTCGATGTTGTTTGCCTTTATCGGCATGCGCCAGTTCGGCCTTTCCGGAAACCTGATGAGTCTGGGAGCCATCGATTTCGGTCTGATTGTTGACGGGTCGGTGGTGATGATCGAAAACATTGTGCGTCACCTGTCCCATCGGTCCGAGGCCGATGGAAACAGACTCCAGGTAATCCGGGAGGCGGGACAAGAGGTCGCTCGGCCTATTGTTTTTGCGGTGGGAATCATCATTATCGTCTATCTGCCTATTTTGACCCTTCAGGGTGTGGAGGGGAAGATGTTCCGTCCCATGGCGATGACGGTCGTCTTCGCCCTGATCGGATCTTTGATCCTGGCGCTCACGCTGATGCCCATTTTGGCCTCCATGGTTTTCCGTGGAAAGCTCTCCGAGAAAGAGACCGTGCTGATCCGGCTGGTCAAAGGAGCCTACGCCCCTCTCCTTCACAGAGCGATTCGCTTTCCCAAGGGGACGGTGGCAATCGCAGTGGTGGTCTTTGCGTCCAGTATGGTCCTGGTCCCCTTTATGGGAGCTGAGTTCATTCCAAAGCTGGACGAAGGCTCCCTCGCCCTTCAGGCCTGGCGGCTGCCGAGCGTCTCGCTGGAGGAATCGATCCAATCGACCACCATGATCGAGTCGGTCCTGAAGCAGTTTCCCGAGGTGCTCACGGTCGTTTCTAAAACGGGCCGGGCTGAGATTGCGACCGATCCCATGGGTGTGGAAACCAGCGATATCATGGTGATGCTCAAGCCCCTGGAGGAATGGGAGACAGCCGAAACCAAAGAAGCGCTCATCGCCAGGTTCGATGAAGCTCTCGAGCAGAATGTTCTCGGGAACATCTTCAGTTATTCCCAGCCCATCGAACTGCGCGTCCAGGAACTGGTCGCCGGTGTGCGTTCAGATGTGGCGATCCAGATCTACGGGGATGACCTGGACGAGTTAAAACGCCTGGGCGATGAAATCGTTCGGGTCGTCGCCACCATTCCCGGAGCCGAGGATGTCAAGGCGGAACAGGTGGCGGGGCTTCCCTATCTCAGAGTCCGGATTGATCGGCAGGCCATTGCCCGTTATGGAATCAATGCCTCCCAGGTGCTCGACGTGGTACGTTCCATAGGAGGACGTGGGGTCGGGCAGATTCTGGAAGGTCAAAAGCGCTTCTCCTTTCAAGTGCGATTTCAAAAAGAAAACCGCTCCGATCTGGCCAAGATCTCCAACCTCAAAGTTGCCGATCCCAGAGGCCGCCTGATCCCATTGAGTCAACTGGCCACACTGACCACTGAAGAAGGTCCGGCCCAGATCAGCCGCCAGAATATTCACCGCCGTCTGGCTGTGGAAGCAAATGTCCGGGGTCGAGATCTGGCAAGTTTCGTGGGCGATGCCCAGCGAGCGGTGGATTCCCGGATCGAACTTCCGGCCGGTTACTGGGTCGAGTGGGGCGGGCAGTTCGAGAACCTCGAGCGGGCCTCCGAGCGGCTGGCCCTGGTCGTTCCCATGGCCCTGTTTTTGATTTTCGTTTTGCTTCACTCCACCTTCAACTCGGCCAGGCTGGCGGCCTTGATCTATGTCAACGTTCCTATCGCAGCCACGGGTGGAATCTTTGCCCTGTATTTCCGCGGTATGCCCTTTAGCATCTCTGCCGGAGTGGGATTCATCGCCCTTTTCGGGGTGGCTGTGCTCAACGGCGTCGTTTTGGTCTCTTACATCCATCAACTCAGACAGGAAGGAGTTTCCGTCAGCGAAGCCGCCTACCAGGGAGCCTTGACTCGCCTGCGGCCCGTGTTGATGACCGCCCTGGTTGCGAGCTTGGGGTTTATCCCGATGGCATTGGCCACCAGTGCCGGAGCCGAGGTCCAGAGACCACTGGCAACAGTGGTCATCGGTGGTTTGATGACTTCGACCTTGCTGACTCTTCTGGTGTTACCGGCCATCTACCGTTGGTTCGACGAGAGGCATCCGGATGGGAGTCTTTGAGAGGAATCATAACCTCCTTTCGACTACATTTTTTCAGGGACGGGAACCAGTGCTCATCAGGGTAAAGGGCGCCACTCCCCGGCGATTGACAGGGAGCGGCACAATAATTACCATGATCTTAAATAAACCAGATTAAGGAGATTCAGCACCATGAAAACAAAAGTTGTCTTGCTGGCCGGCATCTCGCTTGTGTTCTCAGGATGCGGCACAACCGAAGTAGCCGATCCGGTGGTAGAAAAGGGCCTTGCCTTAAACGATCCCATATCTGTAGGAAGTCCTGAGGGGAATTCCGCCGATCAATACCTCAAGGTGGCTCCCGACGGGACCGTGTTTTTGAGCTGGACCGAGGATGCCGGGGGGCCAGGGGGGCGAAACGCTTTTATCGCCACCGTGAATACCGAGGAATTAGGTGAGCCCCAGCAGATGAACGACCAGCCTGGAACGGTCCAGACCTACGGGGGCGACAACCGCACCAAGTTCATCCTGACCCCGGAGGGGGGTATCGCCGCTATCTGGGCTTCCATGACTCCCGGTAAAGCCGGAGGGAAGGGCGCCGGAGGTGATATGAAGGTATCTTATGCCGTGGCAGGGGGCTCGTTTCAGCCGGCCGCCAACCTGAATGACGATGGGATGGCGGTGAATCACGCCTTCGGTACCATTGCCGCCAGTCCCAATGGGAAGCTGTATGCGACCTGGATTGATGGGCGCAACCGAAATTTTCTCGGCATGTCGGATCCTATTTCGCCTGCGGAAAGTCGTCAAGACATCAAGATGAGGGATCTCACCATCCCGGAATCCACCATGAGAATGGGGGCCCGGCCGATGAGGATGTATGAGCACGACAATTCTCAGCTCATGATGGCGTCCTCCGAGGATGGCGGCCAGACCTGGAGTGAAAACTATCCCGTCACGGGAATGAGGGTGTGTTCCTGCTGCGTGCCCAACATCGCCTTCCTGGATGGCGGGGAGACGGTGATCGTCTCCTATCGGCTCGTGACCGACGAATTCTTGCGCGACCAGGTGGTGGTTCGTTCCACCGATGGCGGCAGCACCTTCAGCGAGCCCAACTACATCAGTGAAGACGGCTGGATCGCTACCTTTTGTCCCCACGCTGCCGCCTCGATGACCAGCGACACTCGCAACCGGATCCATGCGGCCTGGTTCACGGGCGGCCGGACAGCTGAGGAGGCGGGAATCTACTACACTTATTCAGACGACGCAGGCCAGACCTTCGCTCCTCGGCGGCTCATGGCCAGAACCCCTGCCCACACCGTTTTGCATGCCGAGGTCCGAGTCGACAGCGACAACCGGGTCTGGGTTGCCTGGGAGAATTTCGTGGGGGACAGACCCCAGATCTTTCTTGCCTATCAGGATCAGGGCGAGGGAGATTGGAGTGAGTCCTACCAGATCAGCGCCGGCACTCAAAATTCCATCCTGCCCATGCTGGCGGCGGATGGCGGCGACGTGTATGTGGCCTGGACCGACAAAAAAGGCGAGGACTCTCAGGTCACGCTTCGCTCCGCGACCCTGATCGGGGATTAGCTTGCAGCCTGGATGATGCATGATCCGGGCTGGGGACATTCGAAAAGAGTCGGGAAAACTCAGGGTTAGTGGGTGTGCATCGCCAGCTTGAGATATTTTCTGAAAGCCTGGGTGACCAAGGCCTCTGTCGGATATTCGACCGGCCCATTGTCCAGGTTTTCCATACACATATCCATCAGTTCTCTCAAGCAGTCTTCATAGACGATCAGGGCACTTTCCTGGCTCAGGCCGTTGGCACTGGCTCTACGGAACACCTCTTCCCTCATGGTGTGTACGACGTTTTCTGTGCCTTGGTTTAGATCCATCCTGGATGATCCACTTGTCATAGTCATGAAGTCATTCTATTGTCCCCGGCTGACAGGAATGACCCGCAGGGTCGAATCCCAGTGCAGATAAGCCCTATGTCCTTAGCCTACCCGGGTTCATGGGAGTGGTGATGTGACCATGATCACCTTCTCCGGTCTGCCTCCCACCACAGAGACACGGAGAAGAGGTTTCACCACAGAGGCACAGAGACACAGAGACACAGAGAAGAAAATTCTTTTCTTTATCTTATCTCTCCATTCTCAGCCAACATAGTAGGGGCACACGGCTGTGCACGTTCCCAAAGGTGGGAGGTCCGGAATGTGGGAGGCGCCCCAGTGCGCCGATTCCGGTTCGTCTTCACCACAGAGACACAGAGAAGAGAATAACCACAAAGACACCAAGACACAAAGAAGAATGTCCCAGGGCGGGGCGCCCTGAGCCAGGCTTTGTCGCTGCTTCGCAGCGAGGTCGATCAGGTGAGTGTAGGGGCGTACTGAGTGCGCCCACAAGACAATCTTTATCTATGGCTAATGAAGGGCGCACCCGGTGCGCCTCGGCTCAACCCATCCGGATTACCTGGGACTTGAGACAATCTGAGCCGTACGCCCTTTTTAACCTCAGAGTCCTTGCTGTGGGCGCACTCAGTGCGCCACTAAAACAGGCTGCAGGATCGTGCCAAATTGAAACGTGAAACCTGAATCCTGAACCCT